>JAPKBY010000313.1 GCA_028823185.1 Planctomycetota bacterium | reverse complement strand
AAAGCGCATGATGCATTGAACGCAAGCCACGCAAACGCAGCGAACGCCGCGTGCCTGGAAGCGATGGACCGAGCGCCTTTAGACCACGAAGTGCAAGCTACGATGGCTCTAGTAAAGCTCAGCAAAAACGACTATCGCCTCTCACTCAATCATTGGATTAAGGCTTGCGAGACGGCTCCCAGCTCACACATCCAGAGCTATGTGAGCAAGAGCCTGCATTGCGTTGAGGATGCTCTCGCCTTCACCCCACCCCGCTTGCTGCCCTCTGACGCTTCTGGTGCGCTGTCGATGATCTCATCCTATGCCACAAGAGATCCGCGCATCCCGCTGCTCATAGCCAAGCTCGATCTACTGAAAGATCCGGACAACCCAGCGACGGGTGTCTCTCGCGCCTTCCTGAGGCTGGACAATTACACGAACAAGAACAAAAAGACAGGTCTAGCCGATCTTCGCCCGGGCACGGAAGAGGACTGGATCGCCTTCTACATGGACCACGGTCCTGAGCAAGCCCTGGATTTCTGCCGCCAGCAGCTCCGCTTGAGCCCGGGCACCTACTCGCTGTGGCTCGGAGAGGTCCGCGCATTGAGAGCCCTGGGCCGTCCTGGAGAGGCGCTAATAGCCGCAAAGGTGTTACTAATAATCAATGCGACTCCAGAGCTTCATGAAGAGATCGCAGCGTGCCTCCAAGAGAGCGGAAGACCTGTAAAAGAGGTCGAGAGAGAGCTCGCGAAAGCCTTCAAGGCTCGTGGTGGAAGCTTGAGCGTTGACGGGATCCTGACCCGAACAAAGAGTCTCCTCAGCGTCCGTGGAGAGCGCGCTGCTAGCCAGGCTATCGCATCGTTATCACGAGCTTGGGACCAAAGCGCCACTGGACCGATGAACGAGCAGCAGTCTGAGGTCGGACTCATCCTCGCTGAGGGATTCCTGAAACGGAACCAACCTGGAGACCTTCGGTCGGCCAAGGTCCTCTTGGGAGAAGTCAGCAAACGCGGAACGAACCCTTACGCTCGCTCCCTGGCCAACGCCCTCGCAGGTCTCTGCGAGCAAAGCTAACCCAGGCCTCTGCGTACGAGTTACGAACGCCTCTGCGAACGAAGCGACGAAGGCCTTAGGCTTGCGCCAAGACCTGCTCAAGAGAGCCGAACTCAAACTCTTCTAACAGACGCTCAAGGCGCGGAAGAGTACGCTCGAGATTCAGATAGTGCCGAAAGCGAGCTGTGAAATTAGCGTTCGCTTGCGGCTGCTCTGGATCAAACTCCCAGGGATGCAGGTAGAGCGAGGCGGGGATGCCACGCCGATCCATCTGCCTAACAGCAGCACTCGTCACCACCCCAGGCAGGAGTCGGAAGTATCCTCCGCCCCCTACGGGCCAGTTCCTACCGAGCGCTCGCCAAGTAGAGACCGGGAACTCCCAGAGCCCCTCCTCAATCCTTGAGATGCCCGGTTCGAAATCAGGGATGCCGTAGACCGGATGAGAGACCGGATGAATGCTCGAGTCGTACACATAGCCGCGCTTAGCGAGCACCTCCATCGCCCACCATGTCTCCCTAGTCATGGTAAAAGTGGAGGCGCGAAAGCCCCGGGGCATCGGCGCACCAGCAGCCATGAGCGCAGCCTCAGTCTTAGCGAGGTCCTCCTCCAGGCCTTCGGGACCGAGATCTTGAAGGAAGGCATGTCGCCAGCCATGGCTGGCGACTTCATGGCCAGCGTCTAGGCAGCGACGAACCCAATCAGGCCTACGCTCAGCCACCCATCCGAGAAAGAAGAAGGTCGCATGAGCACCGTGACGCTCGAGCGCGCCAAAGATCGCCTCCATTCCGACATCAAGCCTGCTGGGAACATCTCCCCACGACTTCTCATCGAAATTGGCGCGGAGGTTCGCGACCTGGAAGTACTCCTCAACATCAAATGAGAGCGCATGCAACATGGTGATCAGCCCGCTAAGCCTACGACGTCATGACGCCTACGCCAGCGCTCTAAAACAAACAAACTCCACAAGAGACGCCCGTGATCTGAATGCCCAACCGCATGCTGCGCGAGGAGACGAGTGATCTCAGAAGCCTTAAACCAAGCCTCCGGGAGAGAGCTCAAAGTAGATTCGAGTTCAGCCCGCAGCGGGCCTCGCAGCCAAGCGCTCACCGGCGTGTCGAATCCACGCTTCTTCCCGCCAAGCACCGGGGCAGGGACCCGAGATCTCAGGGCTCTCCGGAGTGAACGCTTCCCCCTCATACCCGACATTTTATGGGAGCTCGGAAGCGCTGCAAAGCGCTCGAGCAATCTATGGTCCAAGAGCGGCACTCTGACCTCTAGCGAGACCGCCATAGAGGCACGGTCCGTCTTCGTCAAGACGTCCTCCGGGAGCCATGTACGCATATCTACATACTGCGCTCTATAGAGGTCATCGGCACCCTTTGGTCGCTCCCAGAGCTGCCTGAAGGCCTCTGAGGGGTCATGGCCTTCGACTGCCTGGCGCGCGTCTTCGCCCAAGAGCGTCAGGGCGGCCTCTGGATCTAAGCTTGAGACGCTCCGGAAGAAGGCGTCAGCTGGAGGGTCCACGATGTTCAGCAAGGTGCTGCGCCCGCGAACGCCCGCGGGGAGAGCTCGCTCAGCTGCACTTGCGAAGCCACGAGCGCCCATCTTGCGCAGCCGCTCTTCGAGTCGAACGAATCCATAGCGACGATACCCCGCGAAGACCTCATCACCACCATCGCCTGAGAGCGCGACCGAGACATGCTGCTTCGCCATCTTGGACACGAGGTAGGTTGGGATCGTAGAGGGATCAGCCAGCGGTTCGTCAAAGTGCCAGGCGAGATCTGCCTCAGCGAAACCCGCTTCAGGTTTAAGCACCTCTGTGAAATGTGTAGCTCCGACTGCCTGGGCTGTCAGCTGAGCCATCTCGAGCTCATCGAAGCGCTTCTCGTTGAAGCCGACGCTCAAGCAGATCAATGGATCCGCAAAACCGGCCATGCTGGTGACCACTGCACCGCTGTCTACCCCCCCCGAGAGGAAGGCGCCTAGCGGGACATCCGACATGAGGCGACTGCGAACCGCATCATCAATCATCGCGAGCAGTTCATCATCACCCGGCGCTTCTTCAGCCTGCTCCAAAGGTGGCTCCCACCAGCAGTCAACTCGAGCGCCGAGTTCTGCAGACCACTGCAATATGTGTCCAGGCTGCATCCTCTCTATACCGTCCCACGCCGCCTGAGGCCCGCCACACCACCCCAAGACAAGGTAATCGAGGAGTGACGAGCCACGGAGCTTGCGTGCGCCATATCCGCCGGCCAAGA
>JAPKBY010000312.1 GCA_028823185.1 Planctomycetota bacterium | reverse complement strand
GGAGCGCCTGCAGCTTTGAAGGCGCTCGAGCGTGAAGTCCGTGAGCTTAAGCGGGCGCTCGATCGGATCGGGCCGGTAAACACTGAGGCGCTCGATGAACTCGAGGGCGTCTCTGATCGATTGAACTTCCTCAAGGAGCAGGTCTCTGACCTGACTCGCGGGCGCAAGATGCTGGTCGATACGATCGCCAAGATCGAGACAGAGTCCGAGAGACTCTTCCTCGAGACCTTCAACGAGGTTCGAGAGAACTTCCAGCGAATCTTCCGACAGATGTTCGGTGGTGGAAAAGCAGACATTCGACTCGCTGAAGGTGAGGAGATCATGGACGCCGGCGTCGAGATCATGGCGCGCCCTCCGGGACGCGAGATGCTGCCGATCGGTCTGCTCTCTGGTGGTCAACGTACGATGACCGCGCTCGCGCTGCTCTTCAGCGTCTTCGAGTCACGGCCTAGTCCTTTCTGTGTGCTCGATGAGGTCGACGCTGCGCTCGATGACGCTAATGTCCAGCGCTTCCTCGCCATGTTGGACACCTTCCGTTCAACGACGCAGTTTGTCGTCGTCACTCACAACAAGGGGACGATGGCTCATGCGCAGCGACTCTACGGAGTCACGATGCAGACGAAGGGAGTCTCGCGCCAAGTGGAGGTCGACCTCTCTGATGTGGATGACTTTGTCCCCGACGAGGCTAGGGCTGCGTCTATCAAGGTGTTGCCACGCATCGAGGACCCGCCTGAGGTGCCTGAGATCTCGAGGCTTAAAGACTATGACGAGGAGCGCGCAGCATCGCTCGAGAGGTCATCACTCGAAGTGGAGGACTCGACCGTAGAGGAGCTTGTCACGCTAGAAGATGACGGTGAGTCAGCAGAGAGAGAGCCTGAGCTCCTCTCTGGGCTAGATGCTGAGACCGGGCTAGACGCTGAGACCGGCGAGCCTGTCGTTGAGCTGAAGCCGTCTACTCCAGCCGGGGAGTCCGCAGCGGAGGAGACTGCGGTAGGGGCGTCTTCGACTGAGGATGAGCTGAGCATCTCACCTGAGAGCTTGGGCTAGCGCGCGGCGTATTCTTGTTCGACGCGAGGTAGTCCTAAGAGGACGATTCGCCCGATGATCCCTAGGGTCGCCTCTGAGCAGTTGCTCGGTAGGTCTGAGGCCTTGTGCCAGTGCTGATTGTATTCGCCGTAGCTAAAGTCGATCAGGTCGCAGGAGGGGATGCCTGCCTGCATGAATGGGATGTGATCATCCTTGATCGGGATCGGCGGCCCATCTACGTGGTCGCCGAGTCCATCGGCGCGAGCGGCGGCGTAGAAGATCTCTAAGAGCGGCTTCTGTGAGAAGGAGTCGCGTGTGAGTTGAAAGTCAGCGTCAGCGACGAGGTCGAGCAATACGCAAGCTCGGATCTGTGAGGCGCCTCGGACTAGCGAGAGGTTTTTGATGTGGTGGCGTGAGCCATAAGTGTTGTCTGGGTCGACCCATGTATTTCGCATGGCCTCTTCACCATCAAGGAAGAGGAAGCGATAGGTCATGGGACGTGGTCCCTGCGATGTGATCACACGCGCGATCTCTAGCAGGGCAGCGACTCCAGAGGCGCCATCATTAGCCCCAACGAAACGAAAGGTGAGCGTCTTCGTGTCGAAGTGTGCAGCTATGACGATCACATCTGCCTCTCCCGCTGGCGCGACATCGCTGTGAAAGTCAGCGTATATATTGGCCATATTGAAGACGCCCAGCGGGGTGTCTGCTTGGAACTCTTCCCTGATGGGTTCTAGGCCGAGCTCTGTCAGTTCGCCCTCAATCCACGTGCGCGTCTCTTTGAGGGCTTTTGAGCCAGCGTTACGAGGGCCAAGATCTACCTGGTGCATGAGGTGCTCCCAGGCGGCCTCTGCGTTGAATGCATCGGCGTCTAGAGGGACAGGGGGAGGCGTGCTTGGGGTGCAGGCGGCGCACAAGATCAAGAAGAGGGGGAGTTGTCTCACGCTTTGAGGATAGCGCCTTCTCGCGGACTTTTTCTGCAGTAAATAGCTCCCTGTCCCCATTTGAGGGGCTTGAGGGTGGCTAACCCGATCACGGCAGAGAGCGGGCAATCGCGAGATCTACGCTCGCTATTGGCTCATGGAGCTTGAGTTGGGGCATTCATAGATCCGAAAGATTGAGAGGCAGAATCTCTCGGGATCTGCGCTGACCACCACAGAAGGCACCACACACGGCGATTCAGATGATCAATCCTGACGACTCCATCAAGCACCTCATCCACTCCGGGCGCGAGCGCGAGCGCTTCCTAGCGCTCAGTTGGGAGGGGAGCTTCGAGCAATATCTTGACCTAGTAGAAGAGAACCCGCTCGTCTGCCGGAACGCCTTCCAGCGAATGCTCGACATGATCGAGCTGCATGGCTTTGAGGAGGACTCGGCAGGCCGCCGCTCTTGGAAGCTATTCGGTGATCCGCTCGGGTCAGGAAGCGATGCTGTGTATGGCCTCGATGAGCCTCTGAGCGCGCTCGTGAAGACGCTGCGCGCTGGAGCGCACGGCTTCGGACCTGAGCGAAGAGTTATCTTATTGCACGGTCCGGTTGGCTCGTCAAAGAGCACGATCGCCCGCCTCTTGAAGCGCGGCTTAGAGGACTACAGTCGGAGAGACGCTGGCGCGCTCTTCACCTTCACTTGGAATGTAGATGGTGAGGTTATCGATTCCCCGATGAACCAAGATCCGATCCTCTTGGTTCCGAAGGAGTCGCGAGCGGCGATCATTGATCGCATGAACAGCAGCGCGAGCTGTGAGTATCGCCTCGGGATCGAGGGAGACCTCGACCCAGTAAGTCGACACTTCTACAAGGTCTTGATGGAGAGATATGAAGGAGATTGGGACAAGGTGATGAGCCATGTTCGGGTCCGACGCTTTGTCTTGGACGAGCAGGAGCGCCTAGGCATCGGCACCTTCCAACCGAAGGACGAGAAGAACCAGGACTCGACTGAGCTGACTGGCGACTTGAACTATCGGAAGATCGCAGAGTATGGGTCAGACTCTGACGCTCGCGCCTTCAACTTTGACGGTGAGTTCAACGTGGCCAACCGTGGGATGTTGGAGTTCGTTGAGGTCCTAAAGCTAGACGTCGCCTTCCTCTATGACCTGCTCGGCGCTACGCAAGAGCACAGCATCAAGCCTCGGAAGTTTCCGCAGACGCACATCGATGAGGTGATCATCGGGCACACGAACGAACCGGAGTACAAGAAGCTCCAGTCCAATGACCTGATGGAGGCCTTTCGTGATCGAACGATCAAGATCGACATTCCCTATAACCTCGCAGC
>JAPKBY010000311.1 GCA_028823185.1 Planctomycetota bacterium | reverse complement strand
CACTTAGGCCATCAATCGTCGCCGGTGTAGCCCAAGCCTTCGAGCACCTTGCGC
The DNA here is from genome assembly GCA_028823185.1 of Planctomycetota bacterium. Classification (GTDB taxonomy): domain Bacteria; phylum Planctomycetota; class UBA1135; order UBA1135; genus JAKVCE01. The sequence goes on along the minus strand of JAPKBY010000311.1, from coordinate 3,244 downwards.
TCCTCTTCGGTGAGAGGGCTAGCGCTCGCTGATCCAGAGGAATCTGGCTGATACCAGGACTCCATCTGAGACTCAGCGTAGGCGCGCATTGCCTTCGATTTCTCCATGAAGGCTTGTCCGCTATTGACCACATCTACGCGCTCATCCTCTAAGGGAGACTCGACCAGATTGCTGATGTGGCCGTTGCCGGGTCCTGTGTCCCGCTTGCGCACGAGCTTAAAAGGCCACTGATAGTAGACCTCGATCGTCGACTTCTCGGCGACCAGCAGCGCGTCCTGTGGGCGGCCACGCAAGAGCGAATAGCCTGGATAGCGCTCGTCATCAGGGTAGTTGAGATAGTCCAGGACGGTGGGGACGACGTCGACGTGGCTGACCATGCCGGGAACACGCACATTTGCGTTCAGGCCGTCGGGGAAGCGCATGAGGAGCGGGACATGCAGTCCCTCCTCATAGGTGTCGCCGTGACCTGAGTACTTCTTGCGTCGCTGCGCGAGCCCCTCACCATGGTCAGAGGTGACGATGAAGAGCGCGTCGTCGTAGGCCCCGTCTTCACGCCAGTCTTCAACCCAGGATCTGATCTCGTCGTCGACGTAACGGATGCCGCCATCATATTGAGCGATGACCGCATCGTGCTGGTCGGGCGTTAAGGCGTGGGTCGCCATGTTCCAGAGCTCGTAGGCGCGGGTCTCTTCTAAGAGCTCTGTCGCGCCGTCGTAGAAGAGCTCGTCATAAGGAGCGGGGGCTGTGTAGAGGCGTGACGGCTTTCTATCTAAGAACCCGTTGTGGATATCGAAGAGGTGGATGAAGAGGAAGTAGGGTTTGTCCTTTGGTCTCTTCGCCATCGCTTCGCGGATGTTCGCTCCCGCCTGTTGGACATTGTTGTGCTTCTTGTAGACGTCGAAGTCTCTCCCGAAGCCATAGTTGGGGTTGAGCCAGCCTGGGTAGTGGAAGCCCATCGTGTGATAGCCGCGCTCTTTTAGCTTTTGCGTGAGTGTCGGGATGTCCCGAGGGAGAACAGCGTCATCTTTCCAGACCTTATGTTGAGAGGGATAAAAACCAGTCATCAAGCTCATGTGCGCGATGAGCGTCCAAGACATGGTCGTGTAGGCGCGCTCGAAGACCATCGCCTCTTTGGCGACCTCATCTAGGAAGGGCGTCGTGTCCCGGTCATATCCCATGAAGCCGACGTGATCTCCACGCAACGTGTCGAGTGAGATGAGGATGACGGAAGGCGGCCCTTCGCGTTTCTTGTCAGCTCCGCAAGAAGCGAAGATCGCCAAGCTGATGACGCAGGCTGACATCAGGCTGAGACATTGCGCGAGGCTCATGCGGCGCTTGGGGTGGCGCAGCGTTAGATCTTGGTGGAGGCTCATGTGACTGTTACGGAGGCGTGCGCCCATCGTGGGCGCTATGGGGCTTATGTCTCTATCGGGTCAGCCCCTCACCAGGAGTAGTAGTCACATCACCGAGGGCCAAGAACTGGGGTGAGCGCCCCCAAAAACGGCACTCTGATCGTTTCTAGAGCTTACCCGCCAAGATTTCGAGGATCTTAGTCTCTCTCGCTACAGCCTCATTCCGCAAGGCGGCTCCGCCTTCAACGAAGCCGCGAGCGAGCTCGCCATCTGTGAGCTCCTTGGCGTTGATGAGGACATTGAGGTAAGCGCCGAGCACAGCCGTGCGCGCGCAGAGTGCGGCGACGCCTGCGTCAGAGGCTGAAGCGGGCAGACCGATCTCGGCCATGGCGACGATCACCTCCATGGAGAGCAGTGAGACCTCCATCGTGCGATAGGGGACCTCGATGGCTTTAACGGTCGCTGCTTCAATAGCAGCCGCGCGCGCAGCCTTCTCGTCTTCATTTGATTGAGGCAAGCCGAAGGCCGCCATGATCTCGTTGAAGGCGTCGGTGTCAGCGTCGACGAGGCGCGTGAGCTCTTCATGACACGCCTTGCCTTTCTCTGCCCACTCGCCGAACTCTTCCCAGCGATCATCCCACCCGCGCTTGTGACTGGAGAGGTTGGCGACCATTGTCCCGAGGGCTGCGCCGAAGGCGCCGACCGCTGCGGCGACGGAGCCACCGCCGGGAGCGACTGACTCAGACGCTGTCTCTTGAGTGAAGCCTTCGAGGGTGTTGTCGACGAGCTTGCCGCCTTGCTCTCCACGCAAGACGTACTCGATGATCTTCTTGTCCGGGTCGAAGGGCGCGAGCTCGTCGAGACCCATGGACTTCACGGCGATGTGAATCAGAGCGCTGTCGCTGATGCCAGTGGAGCGCTTCTGCTTGCGCAAGAAGTAGCGTCCAGCGTCGAGCATGGCCTGAAGGGGAATGAGCCCGACGATCTCCGAGCCAGTGACTCGGATTCCGCGCGCCGCAGCCTTCTCGGCGCAGGTGTCGAAGGCGACGTGGGTCGGGGTAATGGAGACGTTGGTGAGATTCATCGAGATCTGGGCGACGCCATACTCCTCAATGAACCAGCCGATGCCCTTCACGCACTCGAGCGCACCGGGGACCCAAACGTCCGCTCCGTTCTCGTCTTTCACGATGGGCCCAGTGAGCTGGCAGCCCTCGCGCTTCTTGCGGCCCTTCTCTCTGACATCAAAGGCGATGGCGTTGGCCCGTCGCGTGGAGGTCGTGTTCAGGTTGACGTTGTAGGCGACGAGGAAGTCACGCGCGCTGACGGCCGTAGCGCCGGAGCGAGCGTTGAACGCTGCGGGACCGAAGTCCGGGGCCCACTCAGGCTTGGAGAGCTTCTCTTTGAGCCCTTCGTATTCTCCGGAGCGAACGACAGCGAGGTTGCGTCGCTCTTCAGTCAAGGCCGCTGCTTCATAGCAGTAGATCGTGAGCCCGACCTCTTCGCCGAGTCTCTTGGCCAGTGCGCGCGCATACTCGGCGCACTCTTCCATCGTGACACCTGAGATAGGCACGAGCGGGCAGACGTCCATGCAGCCAAAGCGCGGGTGCTCCCCGGAGTGCTTTGACATGTCGATGAGCTCAGCTGCCATGCGACCAGCGATGACCGCTGCCTCAATGACTGCCTCCGGCTCACCCGCGAAGGTGACGACGGTCCGATTGGTAGCTGCGCCGGGGTCGACATCGAGGAGCTTCACGCCCTCGACGGTCATAGCGGCGTCCGTGATCTTCTGGATCACGCTCATGTCCCGGCCTTCGCTGAAGTTGGGGACGCATTCAATCAATCGTTTCATAGTCATCACAAGTGGAGGGCCTCGGCATTGAGCCCCTCGGTGA
>JAPKBY010000310.1 GCA_028823185.1 Planctomycetota bacterium | reverse complement strand
CTCGCGCGCTGGATGTCTCCTCCTCCGAAGCCAGGGGAGGCCATGGACTGCAGTCTCTGTCACTCAGAGCATGGAGGGGCCTCGGAGAGCATGGAGCAGATGGTCGAAGAGGGCTGCCAAGTCTGCCATACAGCGCCCTTCCGCTCTTTCACTGAGGGTCATCCTGAGCTCGCTGACTTCCTCCTGCAGTCACCAGAACGCAGCCCTGTCGCCTTTGACCACTTCAGCGAGGGTCATCTGTCGATGCAGCACCCGGAGCGGGGAGGGAACCTCGCCTGTAGCTTCTGCCACGGGCCTGCAGAGGACGCGATGCACATCGAGACCTTCTCCTTTGAAGAGACCTGCAAGGTCTGTCACGAGAAGGACGTCGACCCCGCGCAGGTCGGAGAGGCGCTCGTGCTCTTCAGCTTGCCTAAGCTGGACCCAGAGTTCTTCCCTGTCGAGGGTTGGCCGGAGGCGAGGCAAGGCCGAGCGAGCAAGCACGAGCCTGACGCGCCGATGCAGGTGCTCATGAGCCGCTCGCGCGGCACGGTGGAGCCTGGGAAGAGGTTCGACAAGAAGCTGGCGAGGGACTCACAGGAGGAGGGGCAGCGCTACCTAGACGAGCTGCGTCTCACCCTCATGGAGCTGGGGGCTGGCGACACTGAGCGTGCCCGCGCAGCCTTCAACGAGCGCGCGGCGGTGCTCCTTGGCTCGAGCGCGGACGTTGGCCTCTTCGACGAGGTCGGCGGGGAGGAGCTGGCGGCAGCCTTTAGCCGCGCCTGGGGAGAGTGGTTTGAGGGAAGAGATGCCTCTCCCACGGAGTCAGAGGAGCGCTTCTTCGTAGACAGTGAAGAGTTCACCGTGGGATATCGTCCGACGGGGCACGCTGATCCTGTGCTGACAGCTTGGACGCCCTTGATGGCGGGCGCTTATCAGTCCCAGGAGTTCAAGGGCGCCTTCTCAAATAAGTGGTTCGCGGGCTGCGTCAAGTGTCACAACGTCGACGTCGCTGCCGACGGTTCATCTAGGATGCGTTGGGGCGGTGATGCTCTCGCGGGGGGAGGCGGCAGCGGGCTCTCACGCTTCGCTCACGGCCCGCACCTCGGCGTCTTCCCGGAGCTGATGATCTCTGGAAAGGGATGGCCGCTCTCTAATTGCGAGGCCTGCCACAAAGCTGCAGAGGGCGTTGAGGAACGCGAGGGCTTCTTCTTCTACAGCAAGGGTAAGTCCGTTGATGCTGGGATCTTTGAGTCAGAGTTCTCGCCGATCCAGTCCAAGCTCTGCGCAAGCTGCCACGACGGCGGTCGAGCGCGCGCGAGCTGCCTCACTTGCCATAGCTACCACGCCGGTGCCCAAGAGCTCGTCGAGTGCGGGTGCTTGCGCTGAAGAGCGGACTTTTCTCCCTCTGGGTGCCGCTTCTTTGGCCGTTCGCCGCTGTGGCGGCTAGACTGACCGAATGATGTCCTCCAAAGAGGTGCGAATTGGATCCTCACGGATCCCTAGTGGCTGGGCTTCTGATCGCAGGGACCCTGACCTCGCGCTTGGAGAGGGGCACTCACTCTGATGACTGCTGAGAAAGGCTGTCGACTTTTCTACACGCTCAACGGGAGCGCCGTGGAGTTTGAGCTTGGCGCAGGGTCCGTGGTGGTCGGCAGATCCCAAGACTGTGATCTGATGATCTCGGACGACTCGGTCTCTCGCCGTCACGCAGAGCTGACCCTGAAAGGTGACTCTTGGTACATCAAGGATCTAGGGGCGAAGAACGGGACCGTTCTGAATGAGCGGACAGTGGCGCACTCACGGCTCTCGAACGGGGACCGATTTAAGCTCGGCAATGTCCACTTCACCTATCAATCAAAGGCGAGAAACCTCGGTATCAGCTTCTCAGAAAACGTTACCGCTCGGAGCATGAAGCTCGACTCCATCTCGATGGAGGAGGCGAGCCTGATGATGTTGGGTGTAAAGGACCCTAGCGATGACACGCTCCTGTCTGAGGCGAACGATTGGATTCCGGGTCTCATGAGTGAGGCGGCGCAGTCGCTCCTCGCGAGCGGTGGTTTGGACGAGATGTTCGAAGCTATCTTGTCGCTTGCCTTCGCGCATATGCCCGCAGAGCGGGCGTGCATCGGGCTTTGTCAGGAGGCCGACGAGACCGTCGCCGTTAAGTTGGCGAGGAGTACGAACCCCGCAGACACCGAGCAGCTCGTCATCAGCAGCACGATCACGAGCGAGGCGATTCGTGACCGCAACAGTGTCGTATATTTGAACTCCAACACCGATGCACCCCCCTCACAGAGCATCACCAACCTCAGCCTCACTTCGATCATGTGCGCACCCTTGTGCGTCGATGGTGAGGTGCTCGGCGTCATCTATCTGGACACCCGTGACGGCAAGGCGCCCTTCAAGCCGATTCACTTGAAGGTCCTCTCTGCCCTCGCTGCGCTCTCGGCGGTCGCGTTGCGGCAAGCGAGCCTGCGAGAAGAGGTGCAGCGAGAGCAGCGTATCCGTGATCGCCTCTCGCGCTACAGCTCACCCCATGTCGTGGACCGCCTCGTCGATGGAGGTGAGGATGACGGAGGTTCGGGCATGTATTCTGAGGAGGCGGTGGCCTCGATCCTCTTCGCCGACTTAGCGGGCTTTACATCCCTCTCCGAGACGATGACTCCGTCGGAGGTTACGTTGATGCTGAACGCGATCTTCGCGCGCTTGACGGAAGCCGTATTTGAGTTTGAGGGGACCGTTGATAAGTTCATCGGCGATGAGATCATGGCTTTTTTTTGGAGCCCCGATCGCGCAGGAGGATCACGCAGAGCGCGCGGTGCGCTGCGCTGTTCGGATGCGAGAGTGCATGGTTGAGTTCAACGCGAGCCGCCCCGGTGAGGCAGAGTTGGCGATGAGCATCGGCATCAACTCTGGTCCTGTCATCGTGGGTGATATCGGGAGTCCACAACGAAAGGACTACACCGTCATCGGTGACACGGTGAACACCGCAAAGCGTATCGAGTCGCAGGCCGCCAAGGGGGGCAAGATAGTGATCGGTCCCGCGACATATGAGCTGGTGAAGGACCATTGTCGCTGCGAGGCCCTCCCGTTGATGGCCCTCAAGGGCAAGCAAGAGCAGCTCCAGCTCTACTCGGTTGAGGTGAGCGGCTGAGGCCGCTCGCGCTCAGCTCATCAGGCAGGCCGCGCACCCGAGAAGCACGAGCGCGGCCCAGTCCCTCTTCGACCACTCATCACTCTTGGCGTGGAAGCGCAGGAACTCGAGCAGCGCTCCTGTGGGGCAGCCGTATTTGCAGTAGGCCATGGGGATGAAGAGCGAGGCGGCGA
>JAPKBY010000309.1 GCA_028823185.1 Planctomycetota bacterium | reverse complement strand
TCTTATGGGTAAGCCACAGAGGATAGCCGCTGAAGCCCGAGAAGGATGCCCTAGGCTGGGATGGGGACGGCTAAATTTATTCTCGGTTCAAGCTCCCAAATATTAGGGCTCATGTAGGCTCGAATTAGATCGGTTGATCGAAGTGATCGGCCGACCTCGCGTTTCAGCGGGGTTCTCAATTCAAACTGTGCCTGCGATCGTGGGGCGAGCTGACCCGCAGAGGGGAAGGGAGCCTAGGAGATGACGAGCGAGAGGCGATCGGTCCGTAAACATGGCCGATGACTTAGGAAGGCGCAGCCGTGAGCTGTGCAAACCTTATGACTCAGGAAAACAGACCCGTCACATCTTCTACGGAGTTACTGGTCTTCGTCTACGGACGAATGAAGCAGGGAGGGGAGGCCCACGCTCACCTCTCTTGCGCTCGAGCCTTAGGTGCTGTGATCACGGCAGCCCAGTATGAGCTGGTCGATCTCGGGGGCTTCCCGGGACTGACTACGGGGGGAGGCACCGCCGTTCAGGGTGAGCTCTACGCCATTGACGAGCCCACGCTCGCCAACATTGATGAGCTAGAGGATCATCCAGACACCTTTCATCGCGACACTCTCCTCCTAGAGGATGGGCGTGAGGTGATCGGTTATGTCTTGCCGCTCAGCCAGGCTTTGGGCTTTCCCCGAGTTGAGTCTGGGGCATGGGATGCAGCGCTCGTGAGTTGAGCTCGTTGCTGGGCGCTCTTGGCCCTGGTGAAGCGGCTCGTTTAGGTCAAGCCGGTTTCAACTCCGGAGTCGACGCCCGCGCCCGCTTAGTCCTTTTCGAGGAAGGGATAGCGCCAGTCTGTCGGGGGCACGAAGGTCTCCTTGATCGTGCGCTGGGATGACCAGCGCATGAGGTTGAGGATAGACCCAGCCTTATCGTTGGTGCCGGAGGCGCGGCTGCCGCCGAATGGCTGCTGGCCGACGACAGCGCCGGTGGGCTTGTCATTGATGTAGAAGTTGCCCGCGGCATAACGCAGGGCCTCGTTGGCACGCCTCGCCGCTGAGCGGTCATGCGCGAAGATGGCGCCTGTGAGGGCGTAGTCCGAGCCAGTTGCACAGAGCTCTAGCGCGTCCTCGACATCAGCGTCGTCGTAGACGTAGACGGTGAGCAGCGGACCGAAGAACTCGGTGCGCATGAGATCGTGGCTGGGGTCTGTGACCGTGACCACCGTGGGGCTGACGAACCAGCCCTTGGAGTCGTCGCACTCACCTCCGATGACGACTTCGGCGTCGCTCGCGTCCTTGGCAGATTGGATCGCACCAGAGAGCTTGGCGTAGGCCTTTGCGTCGATCAGCGCGCCCATGAAGTTGGAGAAGTCGCTGACATCACCCATGGTGACTTGGCTGACCTCTTCAGTGAGCTGCTTGCAGACCTCGGGCCAGAGGCTCTTGGGGATGTAGGCGCGGCTGGATGCCGAGCACTTCTGCCCTTGATACTCGAAGGATCCTCGCAGGAGCGCGATGACGAGCGGGCGCACCTCAGCGGAGGGGTCGGCGAAGACGAAGTCCTTGCCGCCTGTCTCGCCCACGAGGCGGGGGTACTGCTTGTAGTTCGCGATGTTCGTGCCGATCGTGTTCCAGATCGAGCGGAAGACGGCGGTGGAGCCTGTGAAGTGGATCCCTGCGAGGCGCGGGTCGGCGAGCACGGGGTCTCCGACGGTGGCCCCAGAGCCGGGCACGAAGTTGATGACACCGGCGGGGAGGCCTGCCTCAACGAGGAGCTGCATGAGCCTCCAGTTGGAGAGCACTGAGGTGGAGGCGGGCTTCCAAAGGACCGTGTTGCCGAGCATGGCAGGTGCGGTCGGGAGGTTGCCGGCGATCGAGGTGAAGTTGAAGGGAGTGATGGCGAAGACGAAGCCGTCGAGCGGGCGGTGCTCCAGACGGTTCCAGCAGCCAGGTGATGAGATCGGCTGGCTCTCGTACATCTCTTGCAGGAAGCGCACGTTGAAGCGCCAGAAGTCGATCAGCTCACAGGCAGCGTCGATCTCTGCTTGGTGGCAGGTCTTTGATTGGTTGAGCATCGTCGCGGCGTTGATGCGATCCCGCCACGTGGTCTCAAGCAGCTCAGCCGCACGAAGGAAGACGGCGGCTCGGTCTTCCCAGGGAAGGCCTGCCCATTCTGCGCGCGCGCCCTCTGCGGCCTCGATCGCAGCAGCGACCTCTTCAGGGCCTGCTTGGTGGTAGACGCCGAGCACATGTCCGTGGTCATGGGGCATCACCATCTCCGCGGTGCGTCCTGTTCGGACCTCTTTGCCACCGATGAGGAGCGGGACCTCAACCTGCTCTGAGGCTGTGACCGCGAGCGCTGACTTGAGTGATGCACGCTCCGGGCTGTTAGGCGCAAAGCCTAATACCGGCTCGTTCTTGGGGTCCGGGACCTGGAAGACACCGTGAGTCATCGCTGATTACCGTTTCGTTAGGGAGGGGTGGGAGAGGCGCAGTGCGCCGGAGGTGATTTTCTGGCTGCCATCCTAGCGAGAGTGAGGGCGCGAGCCGAGCCCTTGAAGGTAGACTCATGCCTTGTTCTCCTAATAGGGTCTTAGTCCGGTCCTCCGTCGCCTCAAATCCTCTCTAGAGCGCCCATGTTTCAGATTGTTAGAAAGCTACGACTCCCTCTCGCCCTCTCCGCCCTCCTGTGCTCTGGCTGCGCGATCTCGCTTGGAGTCGGGATCGGTGAGGAAGGGCATGATTGGGATGAGCATGAAGATGAGTGGGATGAAGAGCACCATGACGAGCGGGGAGATTTCTCGGAGGGGCGTGAGCCCGAAGATCTCGAGCGCGGCGAGCTAGAGCTGCTCATCGCTGAGATCTCTGCTGAGTCCGAGCTGCTCTCGGGGGAGGGCAGGATCGGAGAGGCCGAGCTCAGCCTCGAGATCGCACATGAAGAGCTGCGCGGCTTTGAGGAGTGGGGCGCGCCCGATCAGATCAGGGAAGCGGAGCTAGATGTTGAGAGGGCCGAGGTCGAGCTAGAAGAGGGGCGAGAGACCTTAGCGCAGCTCGAGTCTGACTACGCTCGCTTCGCAGACGATGAGCTCGCCAGCAAGACCGCAGAGATCGTCCTCGGGCGTCATCGCGCCAAGGTGCGCTTCGGTGAGGCCGAGCTTGAGCTCGCAGCGCGAGGCCTCGACCACTTGGTTGAGGTCAAGTTGCCGAATGAGCGCCGCGCGCTCGTGATCGCTGTCGACAGCGCCGAGGTAGAGCTGCGGGTCGCGGAGATGGAGCATGAAGCCGCGTCCCTCTCAGCCGAGCTCTCGATAAGAGATGCGGAGGAGGCCCTAG
>JAPKBY010000308.1 GCA_028823185.1 Planctomycetota bacterium | reverse complement strand
GGGTGCGGCGGGGCGAGGAGCTTCGGGTGCCCCTTGGTGAAGGCTAAGCGACGCCCTTCAAAGAACTCTTTGGGGCAGAGTGTTCGGTCGAGCTCCATGAGCTTGGGCTTGTAGTCGAACATGTCGAGCTGCGGCGGCGCGCCTGCCATGTCGAGGTAGATGACGCGCTTCGCCCTAGGTCTGTGATCCGCACCTCCATGTGACTGGAGTCCGTCGCGTCCCATGAGCGTCGCCGCGGCGACGTTAGCGAGGGTGCCAGCGGTGCCGCCCATGAAGGCTCTGCGGGAGAGCTTGTGTCTGAGATCGTCTCGCATGTGTTCAGCTCCTCACGAGGAAGGAGTCCATGTTGAGGAGCGCGCTCGCGATGATCGTCCAAGCGGCTGCTTCGGCAGCGATCACCCCGGAGGGGAGCGGTCCGAGTGGATCGGTTGATGCCGCGAGAGCTTCATCATCAGCGAGCTCATAGTGCGCGAGCTCTGTCTTGTAGAGCCTCTCTAGGGTCGAGACCTGGCTCGGGGTGGGCTCACGAAGGAGGCAGAGGCGCAGGCCATAGCGCGCGCGCTCAAGCGCAGTGTCCCCACCCGCTTTGATGATCCTCCGCGCCAAAGACTGCGCTGCTTCGACAAAGACAGGATCGTTCAAGGTGACGAAGGCTTGTAGCGGTGTGTTTGTCAGGTGACGGCGTGAGGTGCAGAGCTCTCGGCTCGGCGCGTCAAAGGCCACCATCGAAGGGTGCGGGATGGTGCGCCTGAGGATGACGTAGAGACCTCTGCGGTGCCGCGCATCGCCCATGGTGGGAGCGTACTGCGTCCCGTTGAAGGCAGCCCTCCAGAGGCCCGGGGGTTGGGGAGGGGAGATAGAGGGCCCGTAGAGTTGGTCGTTTAAGAGGCCGCTGACGAAGAGGGCCTGATCTCGCACGGCCTCAGCTGTGAGTCTGTGCCTCGCGCCGCGCGCGAGCCAGAGGTTCAGAGGGTCATGGCTGAGCGCCTCTGCCGTGACCAGAGAGGAGCGCTTATAAGTCTCTGTCATGACGAGCTGCTTCAAGAGCGCCTTCATGTCCCAGCCACCCTCGATGAACTCTAGTGCGAGCCAGTCGAGGAGCTCTGGGTGTGTGGGTTGGCTCCCTTGGGTGCCGAAGTCTTCCTCTGTGGAGACGAAGCCTCGTCCCATGAGGCGTGACCAGAAGCGGTTGACGGTGACGCGCGCAGTCAGCGGGTGCTCTTCGCTCACGAGCCAGCGCGCGAGGTCGAGGCGTGTCGGAGTCTCTGCTGGAATAGGAGGGAGACAGGCAGGCGTCTGTGCGTGAACCTCTTCCGCCGGCTGGAGGAAGTTACCGAGCACCATGCGATGGGTCTTGCGCTGCTTGTCAGCATCGAGCGCGATCATGACGGGTGTGAGCTGGCCCTTGATCGAGTCGCGCTCGGACTCGATCGCGCGTACGCCGTCTCGCAGCTCTCTCGCCAAAGGGGCGACCGCCTGCCAGGCGCTCGCGAGGAGGTCCTCTTGTTGAGCTGTGCGCTCGCTCGCCTCTGCCGCCAAGCGCAGCCCCTCTGAGACCAGCATCGGGGTCTGCGCGGTGGTCGAGAGGCGTAACCGACGGAGCGTATGTCCGGTGCCGTGAGACTGGAGGAGTTCGACGCGAAGGGAGCTTCCCTGCGCCACGGAGACTGGATTGAGGAAGGTGAAGACGGCGACGTGATCTTCTCCAAGGCGAGGCGCGACCGCCCAGCCAGAGCCGCTCGCGGGATCGCGGTCGACGGCCTTCACGACCTCCCATTGGTCCTGCGCGAAGTCCGCGACCGCGAGCGAGAACCCGAGCTCGACCTCGGCCGCGCTCGTCTCGAGCGTCACAGATGGGTTCGGGGCGTCGACGACGCGCGTGTGCCAGACGGGCTGGCGCTCCGCGTCGAGGAGGATCACGTGACAGCGACTCAACCTCACCGGTGTTCCCGGGTTCGTGCGTCCCCAGAGGCTGATGGAATCGACAGGGTGCTCTTCGCCGAGGTCTAGCTCCCACCAGGGGTCTGTCTCTGGGCCTGCGTGCGAAACAGAACCAGCGTAGTGGTCGCCGTTCTTGTCACCGTCGAGGGCGAGCGCAGCCGGGCCGTCGTATGTGACGCTCGATTGATGTGCCTCTCCTAGAGGCGCAATGTTCACTCCGCTGCTCATGACCTCGACTTCGGCGAGCGAGAGGATTCGTTCCAAGCCAGGGTTTTCGACGCGCACATAGCGGGCTGTCGGTGCTTCGGCGTTCGGCTGGATGAGCGTGGCGCGCAGATCGTTCAAGACGAAGTTCCCGTGCCCAGAGCGTCCTGGTCCGTGACCGTTGGCATCCGTGAGGGTTTCGATTCGTAGACCCTTAAGCGCTCCCGGAGGGAGCTTGAGCTCCAGGGTGTAGTGATCCGTCGCGGGGGTCGTGCCGCTGGCTGTCACCGCACCCGAGTCATCGATCGCAAGCGTAGTTCCATTCTCTGCGGCGACGCTCACGAGGGAGGCGGTCTCCCAGGAGTCAGCGATCATTGAGAGCTCGCGCTCCCACGCCAGTCGGGCTGGGGTCCCAGGCGCCGAGGCGGCTTGGAGCTCAGACCGTGCAGCTTCTCGGCGCACTTCGATCTCGGCGTGTAGAGCCTGCTGGTCCAGCGTGGGGATCTCAATGCGCGGTGAGTCATCATCAGCGTCCGCATCGACGGTCTGATTGAAGATGGCGTAGAAGGAATAGAACTCCTCTTGGCTGAGCGCGTCGTATTTGTGGTCATGACACTCACAGCAGCCGAGGGTCATCGCCATCCAGACCTGAGCTGTCGTCTTGGCGCGATCCTTTACGGCTAAGACCCGGAACTCCTCGTTGTCTGTCCCGCCCTCTGTGTTGACCATCGTGTTGCGATGGAAGGCGGTGGCGAGGCGCTGATCTAGCGTGGGTTCTTCTAAGAGGTCTCCTGCGAGCTGCTCGATCGTGAACTCATCGAAGGGCTTGTTCGAGTTGAAGGCGTCGATGACCCAGTCTCGATAGCGCCAGATTTGGCGCAGAGGGTCAGAGCCGTGACCCTTCGAGTCGGCGTAGCGCGCGAGGTCGAGCCACATAGAGGCCCAGTGCTCTCCGTAGCTCGGTGATGCGAGCAGTCGATCGACGACGTGCTCAAAGGCTTGAGGGCTCTTATCGGAGAGGAAGGCTTCGTGCTCTTCGAGCGTGGGCGGTAAGCCGATGATGTCGAGATTGAGTCTCCGGAGGAGCGCGCTCTTATCAGCGGATGGATTGGGAGTGAGCGCTCTCTTTGCGAGCGCTTGATCAACGAAGCTGTCGATCGGGCTCTTGTCTACGCGCAGG
>JAPKBY010000307.1 GCA_028823185.1 Planctomycetota bacterium | reverse complement strand
GATGGCTGTCTCAACTCGTTTGGCGGTGATGAGGCAATATCTCCGGCCTGAAGAGCATGGGGCCTTGAATGATTTTGAAGCGGCGCTTCAGAGGAGTCAGCGCTTAGCTCTAGAGAATGAGATCGAGGACACCGGACCGGTGCTACAGGAGCAGGCTAAGAGCTTCGCAGCAGACTACAGAGCAGCGCCAGCAGGGAGCGAAGCGGGTGCGCCGGGTAAGCACTTGGTGCCGGCGACTCAATATCCCTTGGCTGAGGGGCTCGGTTGGGGCTCCGTCTCTTTCATGGCCCTGTGGCTGATCTTGGCTAGCTTCCCCCTCTGGAACAGGCTCTGGAACCAAGGCTTGCTCGGAGGTGATCGGGACCGGATCCGCCGCGCCCGGAGAGCGAAGCGCGCGCTCTGCTTTGGTCTGCCGGCGCTCGTCGGTGTGCTTTGGGTCGCGTTCGTCGGTGGTGGAGCTCCTGCCTTTGACGTCTCTCCCTTCAAGCGCGGATTGACTGACGGCTCTATCGTGCCGCACGAGGCGCCGGTCATGGTGCCGATTCCGCTCGGCTACGCAGAGACGCACAAAGAGGAGGGCTTTCGCCCCCCGACTTGGACGGCAGATTCACGGCTAGATTCAAATGGTCGCTATGTGCGCGGCCTCAGAGTCTCCAAGCCGGACCCCATCACTGGCTTCTTGCCGCCTGCGACTCCGGTCGAGGTGCGCTTCGCTGAGGCACCGCCGAACGCTCCGCACCGACACCTAGCGGGTACGGATGAGCTGGGCCGAGACTTCTTCGTGAGGCTCCTCTGGGGCGGGCGCGTGAGCTTAGCTGTCGGGATCCTCTCAGCTGTCCTCTTGACGGTCATCGGGGTGTTTATCGGCTCCATCGCCGGTTACTTCGGTGGATGGGTAGACGTCGCGATCATGCGCGTGATCGAGATCCTCCAGTCCATCCCAGCCTTCTTCTTGATCCTCGCGAGCCTCGCCTTCATCGATCCGAAAGAGGTCTCGATCCCGCCGATCTTCATCATCGTGGTCGTGATCGCGCTGGTGCGTTGGACAGGCGCGGCGCGTCTCGTCAGGGGGGAGTTCCTCAGGCTCCGTGAGCAAGAGTTTGTCTTGGCCGCTAACGCGCTGGGCTTCTCCAACATGCGTACGATCTTCTGGCATGTTCTGCCGAACGCGCTCAGCCCAGTGCTCGTCAACGCCGCCTTCTCCGTAGCCGCCGGAATCTTGACAGAGTCGGCGGTGAGCTTCCTCGGCTTTGGAGTTCAGCATCCTGAGGCCTCTTGGGGCAGCCTGGTGAATGAGTCGAAGAGTCCGGAGTTCTGGTGGATTCAGGTCTTTCCTGGTGTCCTGATCTTCATCACGGTGACTTGTTACAACCTCGTCGGCGACGCAGTGCGTGACGCCCTAGACCCGAAGATGAAGACATGAGCCACGAGCGAACGGAAGGAGCCCCCGTCGTGGCGTCCAAAGCGCGTGATGATGGAGAGGCGCTGCTTGAAGTGCAGGGCCTGAGGACTTGGTTCCACACAGATGAGGGCGTCGCGAAGGCGGTGGATGGCGTCACCTATACGGTCAAGAAGGGCGAGACCTTGGGTGTCGTTGGCGAGTCCGGCTGTGGCAAGAGCGTGACGGCGCTCTCCGTGATGCAGCTCTTGCCGATGCCCCCCGGAAAGTTTGAGGGTGGGCGGATCCTGTTCCGGGGCCAAGATCTCCTCACAAAGAGCGACGAGGAGATGCGTGAGATCAGGGGCAATGAGATCGCGATGATCTTTCAGGAGCCTATGTCCGCGCTCAACCCAGTCTTCACCGTGGGTGACCAGATCATGGAGACTGTGATGCTGCACCGCGGTCTTGATAGAGAGGCAGCCCGCGCTCATGCGGTCGAGATGCTGCAAAAGGTCGGTATCCCGAGTCCAGAGCAGCGAGTCGATGAGTATCCGCATCAGCTCTCAGGGGGAATGAGGCAGCGGGTGATGATCGCTATCGCGATGTCCTGTGACCCGGCCTTGCTCATCGCCGATGAACCGACCACTGCGCTTGACGTGACGATCCAAGCGCAGATCCTCGACCTCATGCGCGAGCTGCAGGATTCAGATGGCATGAGCATGCTGCTCATCACGCACGACCTCGCCGTCGTCGCAGAGACCGCGCACCACGTCGCGGTGATGTACGCGGGTAAGGTCGTCGAGTACGCCCCTGTTGAAGAGCTCTTCTCGCGACCACGCCACCCGTACACGATCGGACTGTTCCGCTCCTTGCCTGATCTCGCTCGGGCTGGCGAGCGCCTCGAGACGATCCCTGGGATCGTGCCGAGCGCCTACAGCTTCCCGAGCGGCTGCCGCTTCCGAACCCGATGTCCCATCGCGACAGAGCGCTGCGCGAGCGAGGAGCCTCTGCTCCTCTCACTTGAAAGCGGAGAAGAGCACACGGTGGCTTGCCATCATCTCGAGGAGGCGCTTGAGCTGTGAGTGACACGAAACCCATGATTGAGGTGAGAGACCTCCAGAAGTGGTTCCCTATCCGGGCTGGAGTCTTCTCTAGACCCGTGGGGGAGGTGAAAGCCGTAGATGGAATCAGCTTTGACGTCGGCCGCAAAGAGACGCTCTCTATCGTCGGTGAGTCCGGCTGTGGGAAGACGACAGCCGGACGCTCACTGCTGCGGCTCATCGAGCCGACAGCGGGCAGCGCCCTCTACCGTGCTGAGCCCGACTCTGAGCCCGTGGATCTCTTCAAGCTGAGCGCTTCCGAGATGCGGGCGAGGCGCGATGATCTGCAGATCATCTTCCAAGACCCTTACGGCAGCTTGAACCCGCGCATCACGGTGGGCAATGCGATCGCAGAGCCCTTAGCTGTGCGTGGCATCGCGCAAGGGAGTGAGCTCCAAGATCGCGTGGAGGAGCTCTTGAAGCTAGTCGGCTTGCGACCGGAGGTTGGGAACCGTTATCCGCATGAGTTCTCCGGTGGTCAGAGACAGCGCGTCGGTATCGCGCGAGCCTTGGCGCTTAGGCCCAAGTTGATCGTCTGCGATGAGGCTGTCAGCGCGCTTGATGTCTCTATCCAGGCGCAGGTTATCAACCTGCTCAAGGATCTACAGGATGAGTTCGGCCTCTCATATGTCTTCATCGCGCATGACTTGTCCGTCGTCCGCTATATCTCCGACCGAGTAGCGGTCATGTACTTGGGCCGACTCGTCGAGCAGGGGACGACCGAGCAGATCTTCAATGATCCTCAGCATCCTTATACGCAGGCGCTGCTCTCTTCCATCCCTTCACCCGACCCGAGCCGTCGCAAGGCGCGCGTCCACTTAGAAGGAGATGTCCCCTCACCGATCAATCCG
>JAPKBY010000306.1 GCA_028823185.1 Planctomycetota bacterium | reverse complement strand
GAGTTCAACTACACGATCAATCAGCTCCCGGAAGGTGAGCTGACGACGGAGCATGTCGCCAAGCTCGTTCAACCTCCAGCAGGTCGGGAAGGAGAGGATCAGGGTTGGCTGCAGCTCTCCTATGGCGACGCGCTCGACGTCTTTGAGTCAGAAGGCTGGGCGGTCTGTGAGCCGGTCGTTCAACCGAATGAGCCCGGCGTCTTCCTGATCGAAGATGGAGACTCGGCGATCGTCAACGTCATGGATGGAGCGCCGGAGCTGGTCACGAAGTCAGCGTTTGGTGACTGCGAAGTAGAGCTTCACTTCATGCTTCCTCCGGGCGGGAACAGCGGCGTCTATCTGCAGGGGCGCTATGAGGTTCAGCTCGCAGACTCCACCGGAGTGAAAGAGCCCGGCATGGGAGACTGCGGCGGCATCTACGCTGGCCCAGATTGGCCCGGTAGCGCTCCGGACTCCAACGCCTTCAGCGGCCCAGGTGTCTGGCATCGACTGAGGATTCACTTTCAAGCGCCACGCTTTGCTCCGAACGGGCGCAAGCTCCAGAACGCGCGGCTCAACGAGGTCTGGATCGATGACCACGTGGTGCAAGAAGGTGTAGAGCTCAGCGCTCCAACCCTCGGTGGTTGGGAGGGCGAGGTCGCGACAGGCCCTTTGCGGATTCAAGGTGATCACACTCACGTCGCCATACGCGGCATCAAGGTGAAGCCCGTCGCGCCTCGTTGGGCGCCCGATGGCTGGACGGTGCTCTTCGACGGCAGCTCCATCGAGGGCTGGAAGATCTCAGATGATGGTTTCTGGGAGCTTGATGATGACGGTGTCCTCGTCGGTGAGGGTGGCCCAAGCCACATCTTCAGCCCACGCGGCGACTACAAGAACTTCGAGGCCCGCGCGCGCATGAAGATCTCAGACGGCGGGAACTCCGGCCTCTACTTCAGGACGAAGTTTGGCTCCGGCTGGCCGAGCGGCTACGAGGCCCAGATCAACAGCACCTTCCCTGATCCCCAGAAGACGGGCAGCCTCTACTCGATCGCACCTATTCATGCCTCGCTCGTCGCAGCGGACACTTGGTTCGACTACGGTCTTCGCTGTGAAGAGACCGAGGAAGGAACTCACATCGTGATTATGATCAACGGTGTGGTCGTGACGGATGTCGTGGATAAAGAGCGCCGTCATCCCTCTGGGCACTTCGCTATCCAGCAGCACCATGACGGCTCTGTCATCTCAGTCCGTCGCATCGAAGTCCGCGAGCTTTAACCCCTCTCCATTAAATGATGAACGAGATACCGAAGAGCCTCTCACCGAGCGCGCGCGTCCTGATGGGGCCCGGTCCTTCGCCGACAGCGCCGAGCGTCTACGAGGCGCTCTCCAAGCCGACGCTCGGACATTTAGATCCGGAGTTCCTCGTCGTTATGGATGAGATTCGCGACATGCAGCGAGTCGTTATGGGGACTCAAAATGAGCTGACCATGCCGATGTCGGGCACTGGCTCTGCTGGGATGGAGACCTGTCTCGTGAACCTCATTCAGCCGGGCGACAAGGTCCTCGTCGGCGTCAATGGAGTCTTCGGGACACGCATGGCGGAGGTCGCTCGCAGAGCGGGGGCGCTCGTGACTGAGGCAAAGAGTGAGTGGGGCCGAGCGGTTGATCCGCTGGCCTTGCGTGAGGCTGCAGGCGGAGGCGAGTACAAGCTCCTCTGCGTCGTTCACGCTGAGACCTCAACGGGTGTGCTTCAAGATGTCGCGCCGATGCGAACGCTCGCAGATGAGCTGGGCGCGATGCTTCTCTTGGACTGCGTCACCTCTGTCGGTGGCTTGCGCGTGTCCCTCGATGAGTGGGGAGTTGACGCGGCATACTCTGGAACTCAGAAGTGCCTCGGCTGTCCGCCAGGGCTCTCGCCCATCAGCTTTAGCGCGCGAGCACAGGAGGCGCTGAGTGCGCGCACCGAAGCGGTGCAGTCTTGGTACCTAGACCTCTCGATGATCGCGAACTACTGGGGTTCTGAGCGTTCTTATCACCACACAGCTCCGATCAACATGCTCTATGGATTGCATGAGGCCTTGCGCTTGGTGCTCGAAGAGGGGATCGATGCGCGCGAGCAGCGACATCGCTTGCACAGCAGGGCGCTCGTCGCTGGCTTAGAGGCCATGGGGATCGCACCTCGCGTACCCGTTGGTGAGCGACTGCCGCCCCTCACCGCGGTCAGTGTCCCTGATGGCGTTGAAGACGCGGCCGTGAGATCTCATCTCTTAGAACACCACAACCTCGAGATCGGAGGCGGTCTGGGTCCTATGAAGGGCAACACCTGGCGCATCGGTCTGATGGGTGCGGGGGCCTGCAGAGAGAACGTAGAGCTCTGCTTGCGCGCGCTCCATGACGCGATGACAGCTCAGGGCAGCGCGCCGGCTCGAGAAGGTGTTGATGCGGCAGGGGCCGTCTACGCCGGTTAGCATCTGAGGCATGGCTGATAGCTCAAAGACATCTGTAGTAGCGGCGATCGCTGGAAACAGCGTGATCCTCGTGGCGAAGTCCGCCGGTTTCTTTGTGACAGGATCTGGAGCGATGCTCTCAGAGGCGATTCACACGCTCGCCGATCTGCTCAATCAGATCTTGCTCTTAGTCGGCATCAAGCGATCTGAGCGGGAAGCGGACGAACGCTTCCCTGTCGGGTATGGGCGAGAGCGCTATGTGTGGGCGCTCATCAGCGCTGTCGGGATCTTCTTTCTTGGTTGTGGGGTGACGATCTACCACGGCGTGACGGGTCTCTTGCACCCGCACGAGACGGAGAGCCCCGGGTGGGCAGTCGCGGTGCTCTCGGTGTCCTTCGTCTTGGAAGGCATCGTGTTCCTCATCGCCTTGAAGGGACTGAAGAAAGAGGCAGCGGGGAAACCCTTCTTTCCTTTTCTCCGTAACGAGGCAGATCCCTCTGCGGCTGCTGTTCTCTTGGAAGACTTCGCCGCTTGCTTTGGAGTGCTCTTGGCTCTCACCGCGATCGGTCTCAGCTCATGGACGGGCGCGCTCTATTGGGATTCGATCGGATCGATCGCGATCGGTCTGCTCTTGGGGGTGGTCGCGATCTTGCTGATCGTCCGCAATCACAATCTCTTGGTCGGGCCGGCTGTTCCCGCTGATGTCAGGCAGGCAATACACCGGATTCTTCGAGAGCACCCCACTGTCGAGCGCGTCGTGAAGCTCCGCGCGAGCGTCATCGATCTCGATCGCTATGACATCACGGCGACGATCGATTTTGATGGCGCAAAGATCGCAGAACGAATCGAGGGCCAGCTGGCGAGGGCTCTGAATGAGACAGATGCCGATCCGAAAGCGCTGGCGCTCTCCGT
>JAPKBY010000305.1 GCA_028823185.1 Planctomycetota bacterium | reverse complement strand
TGAGGGCGGCTACGATCTAGAGGGCCTCGCGGACTCGGTCGTAGCTCACACGAGCCAACTGAAGGGCTAAGAGAACGGCCGCCTGCCAGCGACGTCCATCAGGATGGGCGAGTAAAACATCGCGCCGGGCGTCGCACAGACCACGGGCCACTCCTTCTTGAAGAGCGCACGGTCCTCATCACTCAGTCCTCCGCGCTCTTGCATATTGTCGAGCTGGCTCTCAGCGGTGAAGAAGCGATGAGCCCACTGAAAGACGCCGCTCTCTGGACCACCAGCTAAGACGGTTGGCTCGAGGTCGCAGAGCTCCAAGCCCGCCGAGCTCATAGCGATGGGGAGCCGTCCAGCGACGAAGGGGTCTCCGCCTTGCCCGAAGTACATCTGCCTGGTGGCCTCGATCACCGCGACGAAGCCATCGCTGTGCGGGTAAGAGCTGACTCCGTGGTGATTGTAGTCCTCTATCGCCAGCACGCCCCCGGGCTTCAGCGCGCGAGAGAGTCTGGCAATGATCCCCTCTGGGTCCGGCAAGAAAGAGAAGACCCACCTTGAGAAGATGAGGTCATACGCTCCCTCCTCGAGCTCGAGGTTGCGGATGTCCACCTCATGCGTGCTGACATTCTTCCAGCCGAGCGCCTCCGCGCGCGTCCCGATCAAGGTCAGCCAATCGGGCGAGGCGTCATAAGCTTCAACGCAGCCGTCCGCGCCCGCGCGCGCTCGCAGGCTCTCCAGCATGAGCCCCGGACCACAACCAAGCTCCGCGATCCTCGCGCCCTCAGGGATATCCAAGCGATCAAGAAAGCGTTCTGTAACGGGCCCCCAAAGGTCATTCTGAGCCTTCAGGCGTCCGGTCTCTTCCTCATCGCGGCCGAGGACATAGTGGTGTTCTTGCTCTGTCATGGGCGCAGAGTCTAACCGCCGTTAGGATTTCCACTAGTGCGCCTCTCGATCTCAAACCACGACCGCGACCTCGCGGGCCTCATCTACGTCTACCCCGTGGTCAGCCGCCGCGCAGGTGGTGTGAGCATTGGGATCAACTTGAACCCGAACAACGCCTGCAACTACCGCTGCGTCTACTGCCAAGTCCCGGGCCTCATCCGAGGTTCTGCCCCGCCGATTGACCTCAACCTGCTCGAGACAGAGCTGACGGCCTTCCTCGAGATCGCTACGGGAGGCGGATGGATGGAAGAGTGCGTTCCAGAGGGCTCGCGTGTCCTCAAAGACATCGCCTTCAGCGGCAACGGTGAGCCCACATCAGCTGAGCCCTTCGATGAGCTCGTCAGCCTCGTCGCCAACACGGCTCAATCATTCAACCTCGAGATACCGTTGATCCTGATCACCAACGGCTCGCTCGCTTCGAGCGCCAGGGTCCAGCGCGGCCTCGACGTGCTCGCGGCCAACAACGGCGTCGCCTGGTTCAAGCTGGACCGAGCCACCGACGAGGGCATCCGCGAGGTCAACGACTGGCCCGGAGGTGTGGACGCGGCCTGGAAGAACCTCGTCGCCACCGCCCAACGAATCCCTACCTGGATACAGACCTGCGTCTTTGGTCGAGATGGGTCTCCGCCATCCGACGCTGAGATCGAGGCCTATTTGGCGCTCCTCGCACGAGCGCGTGACGAAGAGCTACCGCTAGAAGGCGTCCTGCTCTACGGCCTCGCGCGCGAATCGCACCAGCCTGAGGCGCCCAGTCTTGAGCGGCTGCCGCTCGAGTGGCTTGAAGAGTTAGCCGAGCGCATCCGCGCCCTCGGCTACATCTGCAATCCGCACCACTAGCCGCGCTAGAAGCCGCTCGCTTCCTTCTCACCGTCAGGGAGACGGCGCAGATAGGTCTCGATGTAGACGCTCGCGCAGACGACGCCGTCAGCATCACGCGCCTCCAGCAAGTGTTCACGCACAGCGGTGCCGCGCTCGGCCAGGCCTGCCTCCATCACAGCCACGTCCTCATCAGTGATCCTGTACTCATAGACGAGCGAGGAGCGCGCGGGCTTCTGAAAGCGTATGCGCGCTGACTTGATCCAAGCCTGCACTCGCTCTCCGCGTTGCGCGAAGACCTGCCAGTACATGATCCCGAAGGCGGGGTCTGCGCCGGAGAAGATCGTGCCGCCGAAGGTGGCGCCGTGCAGATTGCGGCTGAGCCAGCTCTTTTTGACGCGGATCCTGCAGTAGCGGAAGTCATCAGAGAACTCCTCAATGCGAATGCGCTGAAAGAAGAGCGGCGGGAAGCAGTTCAGCATGAACTTGCCCCACCTCGCAGAGATGAGCTTGGGAGAGGGACTCTCAGACATCGAAGGCCTTAAGAGCAGAGCAGCACGCTGAGGCGCTGCTGATAGGAGAGCACGCGCGGGTCATCGTGACCCACGGCTTGAAAGACCTCGAGCAGCGCCTTGTGCGGAGCGCGATCATCAAACTCCAAGTCCACGCGAGCGATCTTCCAGATCACATCGAGGCCATCCTCTACTTGGCCTGCGCTGACGAGCGCCTTGCCCAGCTCGAGCTGAGCCAGCTTGTCTTCGGGGTTTGCGTCAGCCGCCGCTTGGGCGCTGGCGAGATCTGTGCCGCCGGCAAGAGAGAGCTTGGCACGAAGTTCTAGGACGCGCGCATCGGCTGCGTCTGAGTCGCTAAGGCCGTCAAGGGTCAGGCCTGCCGCCTCTACATCACCGCCTTCGGCTTGAAGCTCGGCGAGGCAGAGCACGCCGTCAAGATCGAGGGCGTCCTCAGCGTTCAGCTCTGCGAGCATGACCACGGCGCCAGCTAGATCTCCAGCGGCGGCCATCGCCTGCGCGGCCGCGATCGGCCCAGCGTCGTCTTCTTCAGCGGGCTCACCAGCTTCCACGCCATTCTTAGTCAGAAATTCGATCAGCTGTTTCTCAGTGACGACGCCAGCGAAGGCGTCTGTGGGCTTGCCGCCCTTCAGGAGAAAGACAGTCGGGACGCTCTGAACCCCGAGCGCCTGAGCGATCTCCGGAGACTTGTCCACGTCCACCTTGGCGAGGATGAAGCCCCCGTTGTAGTCGGCGGTGACCTTCTCCAGGACAGGTCCAAGGGTCTTGCAGGGTTCACACCAAGTCGCCCAGAGGTCCACGAGCACCGGCGTCTCGACAGAACGCTCAGCGACCGCAGCCTGAAAATTGGAGGCGTCGACATCAATCACAGTGGGGCTTTCAGAGCTCATGCGGCAGATCTTAGCCCGCGAAGCCTCTGAGGTCTCCACGCTCTCCACGATCTTCATCTGAGTTGAGAGCTCTAATTCCTATACTCATGGCATGAACTCCGCACGCGCATGCTCCTTCGAAGCCAACGGCCGCAGCTATGAGCTCGGCGCAGCCCCCATCGCAGTCATCTG
>JAPKBY010000304.1 GCA_028823185.1 Planctomycetota bacterium | reverse complement strand
TTGAGCCACTCCGAGATCCCACCGACATCAAAGGCGACGACAGGGAGGGAGTGAGCCATCGCCTCAAGCCCGACGAGTCCAAAGGGTTCATCCCACACAGAGGGGACCGCGACGAGCGTCACCTGTTGGCGCAGCTCTTCTAAGGTCGCTCTGTCCAGCCAGCCGGTGAAGTGAACTCGCTCTGCTAGGCCCTCTTCTCGGGCCTTCTCTTTGAGCCATGCGCTCGCGGGACCCTCGCCAGCGATGACACAACGCGCAGGAGTCTCGAGCTCGCCCAAGGCCGTGAGCAGATGATCGACGCCCTTGTCCGGGTGCACGAGGCGCGCGGAGCAGAGGATGATGGGGGAGTCCGAGCCCGCGAGGAACGTAGTCAGGTCTTCAGGGAGCGGACTCTTGGAAGTCCGCGCTTTCCCTTGGCTCGTGAAGTAGCCGACGCGCTCGACGCGCGCTGGATCGCAGCCTGCGGCGATGAGCTCGGAGCGCATGTAATCAGAGGCGACGAGGAGTCGGTCCAAGTCTCGGTGTGCGGCGAGGTCTCTGCGGTGCTCCTTGAGCTTTCTGAGCGGCCAGCGGAGCGCAGGTCGCCAACCATCGCGCTGGAAACCTGAGCAGCCCTTCGAGAGGAAGAAGCGCTTGAGGCAGGCCGTCCCCATGGGGTCAGAGCAAGGAGAGCCGTCGGCGTGGAGCTTGTTCAGCCCTGGGCAGAAGAGGGTGTGATCTTGGACAAAGCGCGCTGTCGAGGCGCGCTCTGTGCAGGCGTCTAAGACCTCTGTAGAGGCACGAGAGAGCAGCAAGATGCGGTCTGGGGGGCTGTTGCGCAGCTTTAGCTTGAGGTCCGAGAGCGCCTGAGCGGGCACCTCATCATTGAAGAGACCAGGGATCTCTGTGACGCAGGCGTCCACCTCTTGGCCGAGCTTTCCGGTGATGAGCTCGACCTCGTGCCCACGCTCAACGAGGCCATTGGCGACGTCGGCAGCATAGCGCTCCGAACCTCCTACGAGGTCGAGGCGTTCACAGCCGATGAACAGGCGCATCTTCTAGGAGCCAATCGACATGAGGAACTCGCCATTGCTCGCCGTCTTATTCATCTTTTGAATGAGCATCTCCATGGACTCCACGGGGTCGAGCTCATTGAGGACCTTGCGCAGCATCCAGACGCGGCGCATCTCCTCCTCTTCAAAGAGCAGGTCCTCTTTCCTCGTTCCGGAGGCGTTGATGTCAATCGCCGGATAGATGCGACGATCTGAGAGGCGTCGGTCGAGGACGATCTCAGAGTTGCCCGTGCCCTTGAACTCTTCAAAGATAACCTCGTCCATCTTGGACCCGGTGTCGATGAGCGCTGTCCCAAGGATGGTGAGGGAACCGGCACCTTCGAGCTTCCTTGCTGCTCCAAAGAAGCGCTTGGGGAACTGAAGCGCCGTCGCTTCGAGGCCGCCAGAGAGCAGCTTGCCATTGCTCGGGGCTTCTGTGTTACAGGCCCGCGCGAGGCGAGTGATCGAGTCGAGCAAGATGACGACGTCATCGCCTGCTTCGACCATGGACTTGGCTTTTTTGATGACCATGTCAGCGAGGCGGATGTGGCGTGCAGCGGGCTCATCGAAGGTCGAGCTGACGACCTCGACGCGTTCGCCAGGGACGCTGCGCTTGAAGTCGGTGACCTCTTCGGGGCGCTCATCAACGAGCAGGATGATGAGGTGAGCGTCCGGTGCGTTGCGCACGATAGAGCGCGCGAGCATCTGCAGGAGGACGGTCTTCCCTGTTCGCGGCGGCGCGACGATCAAGCCGCGCTGGCCGCGACCGATGGGTGCGATCAGGTCCACGATCCTCATCTCGAGGGGGTTGTCGTCGCTGCCCTCGAGGAGGATTCTGTCTTCAGGATAGATCGGTATGAGCTCTTTGAAGGGTGTGCGCCCGTGCGCGTCTTCGGGCTCTCCGCCGTCGACCTGATCTACCGTGTTGAGGGCGAAGATGCCCTCGCCTTCGGCGGGGACACGGAGCGCGCCACGTATGATCATCCCTTCGCGCAAGGCTGAGCTCGCTATGAGGGAGGGCGGAATGAAGACGTCCTCTGCGGTCGGCATGTAGTCGCTAGAGGATGTGCGCAAGAAGGCGTGACCTTCCGGGACGATGTCGAGCACGCCCTCGGTTATCACGGGGATGCGAGCGCGCAGGCGCGCACTCGTCAGCGCTCGGTAGACCTCGTTACGGGTACGGAGTCCGTCAACCTTGACCTTCTCACTCTCCGCGAGCTCGATCATCTCCGAGAGGTTCAGGTTGAAGAGCTCGGCGTGCTCTACAACTTTTGTGCTCTTCTTCGCCTTGGGCAGCTCTGCCTCTAGCTCAGCGATCGCTTCTTCCGAGAGGTCTGCCGGGATCTTGTTGTAATCAATCGCGAAGGCCTCGTCGTGCACGACGCCACGTGCCGGGCGCTTGAACTTACGGGAGCGATTCTTATTCGGACGTCTCTTGTGGGCTGTCGCCATTCTTGCGGAGGGTCAGGTTTTGCTGCTGGAGTGTGTCCGGCAGCTAGGTTTATGAGGTGAGCAGTTGCTCTCGTAGGGCTCTCGCGGATTGATCGAGGTCTTCGAGTGATCCTCGATTTTCGATCGTGTAGTCGGCACGCGCCTTCTTGTCCGCGAGAGAGTTTTGGGATTGTTCTCGGTGAGCGACCTCTCCAGGGCTCCATCCGCGGCTTAACACCGCGCGCTGGTCCCTAGCCTCGAGGTCGCACTCGATGAACACCAGGTGGTCACACTTGGCGACGAGGCCATGTTCGTCGTCGTTCTCCAATAAGAGGGGAACGTCTAGAACGACTGGCTCAATCTCTTGAGCCATCGCCTCGTCCAAGGCGGCCTGAATCTTCGCACGAACTCGCGGATGGATCCAGCCCTCGAGCCGGGCTCGTGCAGAGGGGTCATCAAAGACACGCTCCGCGAGAGCTGAGCGATCTGGCCGTCCATCCTCTCCCAAGACTTCCTTCCCGAACGCCTCGGCAACCAGTTCAGTGACCTCCTTTGAAGCGAGGACCTCATGTGCGAGCCGATCCGCGTCTATCACGGCCCCTTTCTCTCCCGCTAGAAGGCTCGCTACATATGATTTTCCGGAGGCAATTCCTCCTAAAACACCAATGACGAGGTGTGAGTGCTGTTTTTTGGCTTGTTGGGGCTGCTTGTCCATGCTGTTTGAGCGAAACTGCACCCAGAAGGGCGGGTATATAGGGGCGTAACAGCGGATCTCTATCCACCTTTTCGCTCTGCCTGCACCCTAGGGACCATGCCTCATGTGATCAATCGAGGGCCTAAATAGGAGATCTGGGAAGGCGAAACAATTGCCGGATGGGCCACCGCT
>JAPKBY010000303.1 GCA_028823185.1 Planctomycetota bacterium | reverse complement strand
ACAACGACGCTAACGCGCTTCGTTGGGGCACCGTCTACAACTTCGGCTTCACCACCGCCTCCGCTCCACAAGATGTGACGGCGACCCTCAACATGTTTGAGCCGGGCATCTCGACGAGCCTCACAGGCCCGACCAAGGGCCCCGGCGTCCCGCCGGCGCTGTTCATAAGCTTCCCTCAGGGCATCCCCGAGTCTGTTGACCCCATGGGAAGCACGACCCTCAGAGTGAACACAGCTCCTGGCACGGACTCCGCGGTAACAGGCTCCGGTGTTCTCCATGTGGATGTCGCCGGGCAGCCGACCCAGGTCTCTTTGACCGAGACTGTGCCGGGCGAGCACGAGGGCAACTTCCCTGTTGTAGCCTGCGGATCCCAGCTCGACTGGTATGTGAGCTTCGATCTCATGAACGGCGGCACACACTCCTCTCCCACCTCGGCCCCTGCTGACACCTATGAGTCCAGCGCCTTAGAAGGCGTCGGAGAGCAAACCGTGGCAGCCGACGACCTTGAGAGCAACAGCGGCTGGACCGGCGGAGTCTCCGGTGACGACGCCTCCACCGGCGTGTGGACGCGGGTCGATCCGATCGGCACTGCCATCCAGACCGAGGACGACCACACGGTAGCCGGGACCCAGTGCTGGATCACTGGACAGGGCTCGAACGGAGGCTCGACCGGTGAGAATGATGTGGACGGCGGCAGCACCACCCTGCTCTCGCCGGCATACGACCTGTCGGGGCTGTTCGATCCCTCGGTGAGCTATTGGCGCTGGTACAACAACGGCGACTCAGGAGACCCCTCTCCCAACGCAGACGTGTTCGTCATCGACATCTCGAACGACGGCGGCGGTAGCTGGACGAACGTCGAGAGCGTCGGCCCCAGCGGCGCAGAGACGAACGGCGGCTGGATCCAGCACTCCTTGCTCGTCTCCAACTTCGTCACACCCACGTCTCAGGTCCAGCTGCGCTTCGTGGCTTCGGACCTCAGTAGCGGTTCGTACGTCGAGGCGGCAGTGGATGATATTGAGATCACCGACGTCGACTGCGTCGGCGGTCCCGGCATCTCCTTCTGCAGCGGTGACGGCAGCGGCACAGCATGCCCCTGTGGCAACACCGGCGGCGCTGGCGAAGGCTGCGCAAACGACACCGGGAGCGGCGCTCGGTTGAGCGGATCCGGCTCTTCAAGCGTCGGCGCAGACGACCTCGTCCTCTCGACGACCAACCTCACCAACGGACCCGGCCTGTTCTTCCAGGGCGACAATGCCATCAACCTCGGCAACGGAAACACCTTCGGTGACGGCCTGCGCTGCGCCGGAGGCACAGTCCGACGCCTGGAAATCACCTTCGCCAACACTGGAAACGGCTTCACGGCCTCGACCACAATCTCTGTCGCGACCGATGGCGCCGTGAACGCCGGTGACACCAAGCGCTACCAGTACTGGTATCGGGACCCTGGCTCATCGCCTTGCTCGAACCTCTTCAACCTCTCCAACGGTTATGAGGTTACCTGGGGAGCCTAGGTCCTCGACAACACTCATGACCCCTCTGTGGGTCATGTGAGAAATTGATCGAGCGGAGCCTTCTGACGAAAGATGTCAGAAGGCTCCGCTGTTTATCCTCATATGATCTACACACATATGAACACCGCCATTGCCCTCACTCTTCAGCTGCTCCTGCTGCTCGCAGCTCCCGCCGTCGCCGCACAGGAGCCCAACCAACTGCCGGACCCCGATGGGAAGCCGGCGAGCATGCGCAAGCCCGTGCAGGTCTACATCCTCATGGGCCAGTCCAACATGTTGGGCGCCGGCAAGATCAAAGGTGAAGACGGCTCCCTCGAGCACGCGGTGAAGGAGAAGGGGCTCTACCCCTACCTCGTCGACGACGAAGGTCAGTGGACCGTGCGACAAGATGTCCGCAATGTGCGCGTCATGGGGAGCGGCACGGGTGGCACGAGGCAATTCAACAATGAGTTCATGACCATCACGGGCGGCAAGATCGGCCCGGAGTTCGGCATCGGACATCACGTGGGTCACGCCACCAAAGCCCCAGTCATGATCCTCAAGAGCTGCATCGGCAACCGCTCGCTCGGCTGGGACCTCTTGCCTCCGGGCTCCGAGCAGTATGAGTACGAGGGCAAGATCTACGCGGGCTACAAGGACTCTCCCGACGCCTGGGACAAGGGCACCGAGCCCGAGCCCATCGGATGGTATGCCGGCATGCAGTACGACGGAGATGTGGCCCGAGCGAAGAAGGTCTTAGACGAACTCAACAAATACTACCCCGACGCCAAGCGCTATGAAGTCGCCGGCTTCTTCTGGTGGCAGGGAGACAAGGACCGCTACAAGGACGCCCACGCCAGCAAGTACGAAGAGAATCTCGTGCGACTCATTCAACAACTACGCAAGGATTTCGAGGCGCCGAAGGCCAAGTTCGTTATGGCAACACTGGGGCAAACCGAGAAGGGCGCGACGGGCAATGAGGGCAAGATCCTCGATGCGATGTTTGCGGTCGACGGCACATCGGGCAAATACCCCAAGTTCAAAGGCAACGTCGCCACCGTCTACAGCCATCCCCTCTCCAAGGGCGGCAGCTCCAACGGTCACTACAGCGGCAACGCCGAGACCTACATGAACATCGGCGAGGCTATGGGCGCGGCGATGGTTGAGCTCATTGACGGCTGAGCACAGCGAGCAATCGAGCATCCTGTTCCTTGAAGGTGGTCTCCGATCTCATGTTCTCGGCGACTTCATCCGACTCACCGGGATGAATAATAGTAAGCGATTGAAAACGCCGCGAGGAGACTGACAGAGAGGTAAACCGCCAGACGGAGCGCTGAAGGGCGTGGCTCGTTCCGGCCCGCGGAACAGCAAACAGCAATGATGAAGAGGTTCATTAAGGCATGCCAACTGCCGGTGACTGATAAAAAGGCGAGGAATACGAGAGCTGCGAAGCCGACTAGGCGAAACGCTTTAGAGGCGGATGTGATGGAAGAAGACATAACAGAGCTTTGGTGAGGGTGCTTTTTGGGTGTAGGCCTCACAAACTGCGATGCCTTCACCCTTACCTGACACTTGCCTCTCTAATGCGGACAAGATCTCGTGATTTCTTTTCGATCCCGTGAGCGCTAGCGTCACCAGCTCTGGTATCGCGACGTCTCGGCACGCCTGAAATCCCCCATACCAATGAGTGCACTGTGATGTCCTCCAACAGGCACCCCAGTTGAGGCTTGGGAGCTAAGCGCTCCTCTCCATCTCTCATCACTGCGTGCCGCAGCTCAATCAGATCTTCTTTGCGCTCGGCCGTAAGAGCTTACGAGTCATCTGCAGAGCGATGCGCCCTCTGAGGGAAGGGCAAT
>JAPKBY010000302.1 GCA_028823185.1 Planctomycetota bacterium | reverse complement strand
GCTCGAGGCCACGAGCTAGGACTCCACCGAAGGGCAGTGGTGAGAAGAAGTCGCGATGTGGCAATTGCGGCGGAGAAGATCACATGACTCGCGACTGCCCTAAGCCAGCACTCGACAAGTCCAAGCGGAAGTTCGAGGAGGCGTGGCGCGCCGAGAAAGGTGAGCGCGAGTTCAACGCGGTCTATGCCGCGATGGTTCAGAGCGTTGATGAGTGTGTCGGTCGCGTCCTAGATGAACTCGACGCTCTAGGGCTCACTGACGAGACGCTCATTCTCTTCACCTCTGACAATGGCGGGCTCAAAGGGCCGACGGATAACACGCCGCTGCGCTCTGGCAAGGGCTATCCCTATGAGGGGGGGATCAGGGTCCCGCTCCTCGCGAGGTTGCCCGGCGTCATCCCCGCCGGCTCCATGGTCGAGAGCGCTTCGAACTCGATCGATCTCTTGCCGACGATCGTTGATGCTTGCGGTGGTGCCCTCCCTCGGTCTCCGATCGATGGTGTCAGCCTCATGGGAGTCTTGACCGGCGAGGTCGGGCTCCCAGAGCGAGATCTCTTCTGGCACTTCCCTCACTATCGTGGAGGAGTGAAGGCTCCTTACTCGATCGTCCGTTCAGGAGACTGGAAGTTGATCCGGTATTGGGGATT
The DNA here is from genome assembly GCA_028823185.1 of Planctomycetota bacterium. Taxonomy (GTDB): domain Bacteria; phylum Planctomycetota; class UBA1135; order UBA1135; genus JAKVCE01. The sequence goes on along the minus strand of JAPKBY010000302.1, from coordinate 2,729 downwards.
AGGGAACGAGCTCTATCACCTCGGCGAAGACCTCGGTGAGCGAGATGATCGGAGCGGCGCAGAGCCGGAGGTCGTCAGTGAGCTCTCGAGGAAGCTAGAAGATCACCTCCGAGAGCTGCGTGCGATCCGGCCGAGGACTCCCATACCTCCGAGCGCGGACACTTACATGGGCCGCAAGATCGCTCAGACCATGCACTGGTTAGGCGCTAATTGGTTGATCCGCGCGACGCGTGAAGATGACGAGCACACGAAACTCTTTCTTGATGCGCTCTCGGTGCAGGAGGGGCAGACGATCTGCGACCTAGGCTGCGGAAACGGCTATCACTCACTAGAGCTCGCGAAGCGAGTAGGTGAGGAAGGGCGCGTGATCGCTGTCGACATTCAGCCAGAGATGCTCGACCTCCTCGAGGATCGCGCGCTTGAGCTAGGTGTCACAAATGTTGACCTCGTCATCGGTGAGTTTCACGACCCCCGCTTAGAGAGGGCGAGCTGTGACCTCATCTTGATGGCGGACGTTTATCACGAGCTCTCACATCCGGCCGAGGTGTTGAAGCTCTTGAAGGAGGCGCTCAGGCCTGGCGGCAGGGTCGCGGCGCTTGAGTTCCGCGCTGAGGATCCCGACGTCCCGATCAAGCCTGTGCACAAGATGACGAAGGCTCAAGTCATCGCAGAATTCACCGCAAACGGCTTCGAGCTCGTAGAAGAGTTCGATGAACTGCCATGGCAGCACCTCCTGTTCTTTGGTGTTAAGGAGGGGTGAGAGGATTGCCCATCTCTCATTTAGAGCCGACTGTTACTGTAGGAGTCGACCTTAAGTGGTCGTTTGATCTTTTGTGATTGCCTATGGATTTTGAACTTCTCTCGGTTGGCTTGCTTATCTCTCTCGGTGCGCACGTCGCGCTGAGAGGAGCATGGAGTGAGCGGGAGGGGCGCTTTAAATGGATCGCGTCTTCACTCTGGACTGTCGCGTTCACTGCGATAGCTTGGGCTGCGACTGACTATGAGCCACGAGATCGAACCCTCTCGCCGCTCACCGATCAACCGATCGAGGTCAACGTTGATGGCTATGTCTCTTCGCGGGCTTGTGAGGCGTGCCACCCCCGCGAGTACGGCACTTGGTATGACTCTTACCATCGCACCATGACTCAGTTTGCCTCTTCCGAGGCGGTCGCAGCACCATGGGACGGCGTCGAGGTTCAGGCCCGCGGGGTGAACTACAAGCTCGAACGAGAAGGCGATGAGTTCTGGGTGGATATGGACGAGATGGGGCACAGCGGCGAGGGACCTGCGCCGCGGGTGAAGAGGCGCGTCGTGCAGACCACTGGCTCGCATGAGTCGCAGTTCTATTGGTACGCATCTGGAGATGGTCGCCGTCTCTCACTCCTGCTGATCTATTGGCGGCTCTTGGGTGAAGATCGCTGGGGCCCCCTCGATGGATGCTGCATCACTCCGCCTAATACGGGCCAAGAGTCAGAGACTGGCCGTTGGAACCGGGTCTGCAATCGTTGCCATGCGACCCATGTGTCGCCGAGGATTGGCGATGACGATGGAGATGGCTTCTACGATCGTTGGGACACGCACGCTGTGGAGCTTGGGATCGCCTGTGAGGCGTGTCATGGACCAGGCGGAGCCCACGCGGAGAATCACAGAGATCCTTTCAGTCGCTATGCCGCTCACAGCGCTGGCGCAGCGGACATCGTGAATCCTCGCGCTCTTGACCACGAGCGTTCAACTGAGGTCTGTGGGCAATGCCACGGCATCTTGTCCTTCGCAGATGATGATCGCCGTCTGCGCTGGCGCGAGACAGGCTTCGAGTACATTCCAGGCGATTCGCTGCACGACTCCCGCGATCTCGTTTTAGAAGGAGATGGGCAGTTCTGGAGCGATGGAATGATCCGCGTCTCTGGCCGTGAGTACAACGGGCTAGTGAGGTCTCCTTGCTTCATTGATGGAGAGATGTCTTGTCTCTCTTGTCACGGGATGCATCAAGCAGCCGATGATCTGCGCCCGCGAGAGGAGTGGGCTGATGATCAGTTGCACCCAGGTATGCGCGGAAACAGCGCCTGTACGCAGTGTCATGAGGAGTTCGCAGATGAGGCTTATCTGACGGCGCACTCGCATCATGTGTCAGGTTCGACCGGGAGCAATTGCTACAACTGCCACATGCCGTACACGACCTACGGGCTCTTGAAAGGGATTCGTAGTCATGAGGTCTCTAGCCCTGATGTGCGCGCGAGCGTAGAGACTGGTCGGCCGAACGCTTGCAATCAGTGTCACCTTGACAAGACCATGGCTTGGGCCGCTGAGAGCCTCGAAGAGTGGTATGGGATCAAGAAGCCGAGTTTTACAGCAGAGCAGAGAGATGTCGCAGCGAGCATCCTCTGGACGCTCAAGGGAGACGCTGGCCAGCGCGCTCTGATGGCTTGGAGCTTTGGATGGGAATCAGCTCGCCTCGTCTCTGGCACAGATTGGTTCCCTCCTTACCTCGCGACCTTGCTCGGTGATCCTTATCACGCCGTGCGCTACATCGCTGATCGTTCGCTGAATGATCTACCTGCCGCCAAGGGCCTGCGCTACGACTTCACGATGGATCGTTCAGAACGGAATACGGCGATGATGGAGGTCGTGCAGAAGTGGGCCACTCCGTTGGGCACGGAGGTCGGCGGGTTTGCGCCTGAGCTCTTGATTGAATCGGACGGCGTCTTTGATCCGAACGCCATGCAGCAGCG
>JAPKBY010000301.1 GCA_028823185.1 Planctomycetota bacterium | reverse complement strand
AAGGCGCGCTTCGGCGGCCAGCGCTTCGGGGAGATGGAAGTCTGGGCCCTTGAGGCCTACGGCGCGGCGGCGATCCTGCAAGAGCAGCTCACCGTCAAGTCAGACGACGTCGATGGCCGGACCAAGATTTACGAATCAATGGTGAAAGGCCTCAACATCCTCGAGCCCGGTACGCCGGTGTCATTCGAGGTGCTTACGAACGAAATTCGTGGCTTGGGGCTCAATATGGAGCTCCATAAAAAGGCGACCCTTTAGGGCGGAGACGAAACCATGAGTGACCCCCTCTACACGAAAGTCAACGATTACGGCAGCGTCACAATCACCCTGGCCTCACCGGAAGATATCCGGTCATGGTCCTTCGGTGAGGTGAAGAAGCCTGAGACGATTAACTACAGAACCTATCGCCCTGAGCGCGACGGGCTCTTCTGTGAGCGCATCTTCGGCCCCGAGCGGGACTGGGAATGCACTTGCGGCAAGTACAAAGGCATCAAGCATAAGGGCATTGTCTGCGACAAGTGTGGCGTCATGGTCACGCACAGTCGTGTGCGCCGGAAGCGCATGGGGCACATCAACCTCGCAGCGCCGATCGCTCACATCTGGTTCTTTAAGGCCATGCCTTCTCGCTTGGGCAACCTGCTCGGGATGAAGGTCGCTAACCTTGAGCGCGTCATCTACTTCCAAGACTTCGTCGTCGTGGACCCGGGTGATACGCCTCTTGAGGACAAGCAGCTCCTCACTGAAGAGGAGTACCGTCAGGCTCGCGCCAAATACGGCTCAGAGTTCGACGCTGACATGGGCGCGGAAGCTGTCAGGAAGATGCTTCGCCGATTGGATCTCCAGATGGTCTCAGAGGAACTCCGTGAAGAGCTCCTCACGACGCGTTCACAGCAGCGTCACAAGGACATCATCAAGCGCCTGCAAACGGTTGAGATGCTTCGTGACTCCGAGAACATGGCCGAGTGGGTCGTCATGGACGTCATCCCGGTCATTCCTCCGGACCTTCGCCCCTTGGTCCTCCTCGACTCAGGCAACTTTGCGACGAGTGACCTCAACGACCTCTATCGTCGTCTGATCAACAGGAACAACCGTCTCAAGAAGCTCCTCGACCTGAACGCCCCTGAGGTGATCATCAGGAACGAAAAGCGGATGCTCCAGCAGTCGGTCGATGCGCTCTTCGATAACGGTCGCTGCCGTCGTCCGGTGTTGGGCTCCTCAAACCGCCCGCTCAAATCCTTGACTGACATGATCAAGGGTAAGCAGGGACGTTTCCGCGAGAACCTCCTCGGTAAGCGAGTGGACTACTCGGCCCGATCAGTCATCGTCGTCGGCCCGGAGCTGCGCCTTCACCAGTGCGGCATGCCCAAGGTTATTGCCTTGGAGCTCTTCCAGCCCTTCATCATCCGGCGCCTCAAGGAGCTGGGCCTCGCTGATACGATTAAATCAGCGAAGCGCATGCTCGAGCGTCGCGACGAAGAGGTCTGGGACATCCTCGAAGAGGTGACCCGCGGGCACCCGGTGATGCTTAACCGTGCACCGACTCTTCACCGGATGGGGATCCAGGCTTTCGAGCCGGTCTTGATCGAGGGAAGCGCTATTCGATTGCACCCCCTCGTTTGTGGCGGCTTCAACGCTGACTTCGACGGAGACCAGATGGCTGTCCACCTGCCGCTCTCCTTCGAGGCACAGATCGAGGCGTCGACCTTGATGCTGGCATCTAACAACATCTTCTCTCCTGCGAACGGTTCTCCGATCATCTCACCTTCACAGGACATGGTGCTCGGGATCTTCTACATCACCATGACCCCGTACGGTGATTACGCTAAGGACCCTTCGACATACTCGTCGCTTGGTGAGCTATTCCTCTCTTGGGGTCACGGCAACACTCACACACACAGGGCTGTGCGTGTTCGCATGGATCCGGGCAATATCGTCAAGCATGGTCCTGGAAAGGAGCAAGAGCAGCACGTCGGAGACGACGGGAAGCTCGACTCTGATGATGGTCGCGTCTACCTAGAGACGACTATCGGACGGGCGATTTTCAACGACATCCTGCCCCTCGGGATGCCCTTCTATAACTATGGCCTGAGCAAGAAGAACGTTCAGAGTCTGATCAACGATTGCCACCGCCTCCTCGGACGCGACGCAACGTTGGTGTTGCTCGACCGTCTCAAGGACCTCGGGTTCAAGGCATCAACGCGCGCAGGTCTCTCCTTCGGTAAGAATGACATCGTCATTCCCGACGCGAAGGTCAAGGTCGTGAAAGCGACAGAGAAGCTCGTTGACGCAGTCGAGGCATCCTTCATGAAGGGTGTGATCACGGATGGCGAACGCTACCTCAAGATCGTCGACCTCTGGACTCAAGCTCGTGACGAAATCGGTGAGGAGCTCATGAAAGTCCTCAACGATGACGCGAACGATAAGACCGGCTATGTCAACCCGATCTACTGCATGGTCGCCTCTGGCGCTCGTGGTTCTGTTGATCAGGTCAGGCAGCTCGGCGGTATGCGAGGCCTCATGGCTAAGCCGTCAGGCGACATCATTGAGACGCCGATTAAGGCTAACTTCCGTGAGGGTCTTAAGGTCCTGGAGTATTTCTCTTCGACACACGGTGCCCGGAAGGGACTGGCTGATACGGCGCTTAAGACCGCTGATGCTGGATACCTGACTCGTAAGCTCACAGACGTCGCGCAGAACGTTGTCATCACAATGGACGACTGCAAGACTCCTAAGTACGTCACGAAACGGGCCGTCTACAAAGGCGATCGAGTCGTGGTGCCCTTGGCGAGAGCCATCCATGGACGTGTCGCTCGAGACACGATCATTGACATCGTTCATGACGAGATCCTTGTCAGCGAGGGAGAGCTCCTCACCGAGGAGATCGCTAACCGAATCGCAGCTGACGGCTACGAGCAGATCAAGGTTAGGAGCCCGCTGGCCTGTGAAGCGCCGCTCGGGATCTGTGCGAAGTGTTACGGCATGGACCTCTCGAGGAGCAACATGGCTGAACGTGGACTGGCCGTCGGGATCATCGGCGCTCAGTCGATTGGTGAGCCGGGCACTCAGCTCACGATGCGGACCTTCCACATTGGTGGAACGGCTAGTCGATCTGTTGAAGAGTCCGAGCGTCGCGCTAAGCGTGACGGTGCGGTTCAGTACAACACGAACCTCAAGGTCGTTCAGAACAAGGACAAAGAGAACATCGTCCTCAGCCGGAACGGTGAGATCCTCCTCTTGGATGAGAAGGGTCGAATCATCGACACCTATGTCGCGCCTACTGGTGCCATCATCGCTCACGATGACGGTGCCATGGTGAAGGCCGGTGAGGTGCTCTGTAAGTGGGACCCGCACAATGTGCCGATCGTCTCAGAGCTCGCAGGTCAGG
>JAPKBY010000300.1 GCA_028823185.1 Planctomycetota bacterium | reverse complement strand
CTCCAGCCGCGAGTGACTTAGCGAAGAGGTAGCCAGTGATCTTTCCGCCCCAGAGCTGGTCACGCGGGACGTCATAGACGGTGCGAGCCTGCTGCTCCAGCTTCCTGACCTTCGCGATCAAGCTGGCGTCTTGTTCTGAGACGCTCGCCGTCTTTGCGGAGATCTCCCCTGCGAGCATTGAGGCCTTTGCGCGTCGCTCCATCGCCTCAAAGAGCTGTGCGTCCATGCGGTCGCCGGTCGGGTTTTGCGACCAGATGAAGCCCTCGGAGAGGTTCGTAAGGCTGGGGTCGATCCCAGCTTCGGCGACCTCCCTGTAGAAGACGTTCGGTCCGGTTCCGGCCTCTGTCTTGCGCGCCTCTAGAGAGAACTCCTCCTTCATCTGGCTCACTCGCGAGTCAGGATCATGGAAGTCGCCCGGGATGATCGCCTCTGTCGGACAGACGACCGCACAGGCCGGCGCGAGGCCTTGCTCTGTTCGGTGAGCGCAGAAGTGACACTTCTCTGCCGTCCCAGTCTCGTCATTGATGTAGAGCGCGTCATAAGGGCAGCCGTGCATGCATCCCTTGCAGCCGATGCACTGCGCCGGGTCGATGTCGACGATCCCGTCAGGTCTCTTCTCAAGCGCGCTCACCGGACAAATCGTCACACAGGGAGCGTCCGTGCATTGATTGCAGCGCAAGACGGCGAAGTCCCGCTTGACCGTCGGGAAGCTGCCGACCTCGGTGTATTTAACCCAAGTCCGGAAGTCCCCTACGGGGACACCGTTCTCGCTCTTGCAGGCGATGGTGCAGGCGTGACAGCCGATGCACCGAGAATGATCTATGACGAAGCCTAGTTGCATAACGCAGGGGGGATCGTGTTCTACCTCACTCCAGGGCGTGAGACAGGGTGGATTCTGGTCAATCTATAGATCTTCGGGCCCTGATCGGGATCTCGCCCCTGCGAATGAGTGAATGTCACCGTATCCTGTGCGTACCTAGCGCTGGGCCTTGGCCTAACAGCGGTTCCCCGTCAGATTTCTCTCATAGGAGGCCTCATGTCCGTTCTCGGTTGGTTCAAACGCGGCGTCGGCGAGATGATGGTCGCCCGTCCGGACGATGCGAAGCCGCATGTCGTCTGGAAACACCCTGACCCCACGATCCCCTTTGGGTCAAACCTGACCATCGAAGCGGACGAGGTCGCCGTCTTCTTCCGTGATGGCAAGGTCGTAGGGACCCTCACTCCTGGACGGCACGTCCTCGAGATGTCCGACAGCTCGAACATCCCCTTCCTCTCTGATCTCGTCGACTCCTTCACGGGCGGCAATGTCTTCATCACGGAGGCCTTCTTCGTCAGCACCCGCGAGCACACGGGCGTCAAATTTGGAGGAAGGATCGGTCACGTAGAGGACCCCAAGAGCGGGATCCCGGTGGAGACGATGGTCCATGGCGAGTTCTCCTTCACAGTGACCGACCCCGAACAGCTCATCACGGGTCTCGTCGGGATGGGCCGCGCGGAGTCCCACACCATCCGCTCTTGGATGAAAGAGCAGGTCTTAAAGGTCATCCGGGATCACGTAGCCGAGCTCCTCGTAAAGAACAAGTGGCCCCTGCTCGATGTTACCTCCGGTGCCTTTACGGAGGAGATGGAGGTCGAGGTTCTCGAGCGAGTGAAAGCTCATGTCACGGGCTATGGGCTTAAGATCGCGCGCCTCGGCAACTTCATCATCAGCATCGACGAAGAGGACGCGGACAACCTGAAGCGCCTCTACACCGACGCCGCCTATCTCAAGACTGTCGGCGGTGTCGAACGCTACCAACAGTTCGCCGCTGGCAAAGCGATGATGGGTGCCGGCGAAGGCATGGCTCAGGGCGGAGGCGAAGGCGGAGGCGGCGCGAGCGGACTCCTTGGCGGCGCTGGCCTCGGTGTCGGCTTCGGACTCGCGCAGATGCTCGTCAAAGACAACCGCGGCGGCGAAGTCCTCGCTCCGGCTGCTGCCGGCATCCTCTGTGATGATTGCGGCGCTAGCGTAGCGCCAGGCAAGTTCTGCAGCGCCTGTGGTCACACCTTTGAACCAAGCTCTTCCCCCCGTGGCGCATTCTGTACCGGATGTGGAGGCCAGCTCGGCCCAGACGCTCACTTCTGTGGACAGTGCGGCACGAAGTGCGAAACCCTAGAATAACCCTCTTCCCACTCTCTCCACAGCTTCCAACAGGTTCACACCCATGACTGATCAATCTTCTCGCGGTGACGGAAACAAGGTCCTCGCAGGCATCCTCGGCATCCTCTTTGGAGGACTAGGCATCCATCGCTTCATCTTGGGTGACGTGCTCGGAGGGTTTCTCCGAATCCTCATCACGGTTGCCACCTGTGGAATTGGAAGCCTCATCGGTTTCGTCGAAGGAATCATCTATCTCACGAAGACGGATGAGGAGTTCATCGCCACCTATGTAGACGGCGACAAGTCCTGGTTCTAAGGCGAGCAGAGAGCGCTTCATGTCCAAATTGACCGCGCTGACGCGCTGGGTCGGCCCAGAGCTTGAGGCCTGCGAGCTGACACACTTGCGGCGTGACTCGATCAACTTTGAAGCCGCTGAGCGAGAACACTCTGCCTACCTCGCTGCGCTCGGTCTCATCTGTGACGAGGTCATCGAGCTCCCTGCTCTCTCTGACCACCCGGACGGCTGCTTCGTCGAAGACGCCGCGCTCGTCTTTGACGAGTGTGTGGTTCTCACGCGCCCAGGCGCCGACGCGAGGCGAGGGGAAGTAGAACACCTCTTGCCCCACCTCCCAGCTGATCGAGAACACCTGCGCCTTGAAGATCCCTGCACCCTCGATGGGGGCGACGTGCTCGTAGTCGAAGACACCGTCTATGTCGGCTGCTCATCTCGCAGCAATCACGCAGGGCTCAAACAGCTCGCTCACCTGCTCCTCCCCTTCGGATATCGAGTCAAGGCTGTAGAGGTGACCGGATGTCTTCATTTGAAATCCGCGATCACACAGATCGCGCCCGGCGTTCTGCTGGCAAACCCGGCCTGGGCTAATCTCAAGAGAGTCTCCGCGCCTACCCTCCTCGAGGTCGCACCGGAGGAGCCCGCAGCAGCAAACGCTCTCTTAATAGGCGGCTCCCTCATCTACCCAGAGGAGTTCCCTCGCACAGCTGAGCGCCTTGAAGCTCATGCGACGCTTCATCTAGTGCCGACACGAGAGCTCCAAAAAGCAGAAGCTGGGGTCACTTGCCGCTCAGTCTCCTGGTCCAGCGCTTAATCCTTCACTCGGAACTTTTTTCTAAAAGACCCCGCAGCCTCTTTGTGGTGGGGTACTTTTTTGAGTGATCCCCCTCCCAAAGTTCTTCGCGTGTCTCCTCTCCACGACTTTGCTCTTCGCCTGCACCATGGAAGTC
>JAPKBY010000299.1 GCA_028823185.1 Planctomycetota bacterium | reverse complement strand
GAGTCCTCCTCTGGGCATTCATCCAATAGAGGACGAAATCGCCTGCAGGGTTGAGGACCGCATTGTTGAGGGCTCGAATTCTGATCTTTGACAGGTCTTCCATGCGTTCACTTCCTCTCGGTTGTTCTCTAACCACCGGCGAGAGAGAGAATCATAAGCAATCCACCTGTGTTTTGCCTAGGTTTTTATTTGTACAGATGAATCTTGGAGGGTATTCTCAAGCTCATGATGACCTCAAACGCGAATCCGAGGAGTGAGCCCGTACTTCTCGCCATCGGCGAGCTGGCCGAGAAGACTGGCCTGAGCCCTGAGCGATTGCGGTCTTGGGAGCAGCGTTATGGCGTCCCACAGCCAGTGCGACTTGATTCAGGTCACCGCCGTTATCCGGAGACCCAGGTCGACTTCCTGATGGATGTCGGCAGGCTCTTGGCTCTTGGGTTTAAGGCCTCGGAGTTACTCAGGCAGCTGCCGGAGGAACTTAAAGGACGTCTCGAGAAGGTGGGGTCCAGCTCCTTTGACGAGCTCGAGTATTGGATCAGCTTGACTGAGCGCTTTGATGCGGCCGGGTTACGAGCTGCTTTGGCAAAGGCGGCTAGCGAGATGACTCTGGTTGAGCTCCTAGACACCCGCTTGTCACCATTCCTTTGGGAGGTCGGTGAGTGTTGGTCGCGTGGAGATTTGCGAGTCTCACATGAGCACTTTGCGACGATTCGGATGTCACAGTTCTTAGGGGAACTCGGGAAGCAGAACATCAAGAGGCGAGAAGGGGTCAAGGTGCTCCTCGCTACCTTGCCGGGCGATCTTCACGGATTAGGTGTCTCGATGGTGGACGCTGTCCTGAGAGAGGAAGGAGTCGAGGCGATTGTTTTAGGTGCAGATAATCCGATCAAGGAGATCGCGTCCGCAGCCAAGAGCGCGGAGGTCACGCACATCGCAATCAGCGTCTCGCGCGGCTCTGCGCAGAAGGGGGTAGGGAAAGTCCTAGAGGAGCTCATCGAGATGGTGCCTGGCTATGAGCTGCTCCTCGGTGGCGGAGGAGTCTCACTGGGGATTCGGCTTCCGAGGGACATTCGTCAGTTCAGAACGATGGCAGAGTTCAAGCGTTGGTTGGGGGATCTCAAATGAGGCTGCATTGCTTTGGCCTCTCCGTGGCGCTCTCCATCGCGAGCTGTGGTGCGCCGACTCCTAACAGGGCGACGATCAATGAGCGCTTCCCGAGCGTTGTGGGAGAGAGCTTGGAGGGCGTGGAGATCAGAGTTCCTGAAGATCTGAGCCCTGGGATGACAGTCTTGCTCGTGGGGTACAAGCAGCGCGCGCAGTTTGACTGCGATAGATGGCTGCTCGGGCTCGCCCAGGCGGATACGCCTGTCGGCGTGAGAGAGATCCCTACGATCGATGGGATGCTGCCGGGAATGTTCAGTGGAACGATCGACTCAGGTATGCGCTCAGGGATTCCAAATGAAGACTGGGGTTCGGTCGTGACGGTCTATGGAGCCGGCGCTGCTGAGCTGGTTCGATTTACAGGTAATGAGAACGGTGGCAACGCTAGGGTGATGCTGCTCGATGATGAGGGCCTTGTTCTTTGGTCTCATGACCGGGGTTATTCAGCGACAAAGCTCTTAGAGCTTGACCGAACAATCAGAGGCTTTTCGGACTCAACCCAAAACGATGGAGATTCAAAATGAGAGTGCTGATGTCGGGTTCGAGTGGTCTCGTCGGTACCTCACTTAGGCGCTCATTGGAGGCGGACGGGCATCAAGTCCTCGCGCTCGTGAGGCGCGAGCCGCAGGCGTCGAATGAGCTTCAATGGGATCCTTCGGGGGGTGTCTTGGACACCAAGGACCTAAAGGTGGACGCGGTCGTGCACCTCGCTGGAGAGAGCATCGCTGAGGGGAGGTGGAGTGAGGCCAAGAAGGCGCGCATCCGAGACAGCCGGGTGCTGGGCACGCGCGCTCTTTGTGAAGCTGTCGCCTCTTTGAAGGAGAAGCCCGAGGTTGTCGTGTGCGCCTCTGCTATCGGTTACTACGGAGATCGGGGCGCATCCGTTCTGGATGAGACCGCGAGCGTGGGCGAGGGGTTCCTGTCTGAAGTCTGCGCCCAATGGGAGGACGCTGCTGAGCCTGCTCGTGCCGCTGGGATTCGTGTCGTGAACTTGCGGATTGGAGTCGTCCTCTCAAGTGAGGGGGGCGCGCTCTCAAAGATGCTGCTGCCCTTCCGCTTAGGCCTTGGTGGGAAGATCGGTGCAGGTGATCAATACATGAGCTGGGTCTCTCTCCCTGACCTCGTCTCGATCGCGAAGTTCGCTCTTGAAGATGAGACCCTCATCGGCCCTGTGAACGCTGTCGCCCCTGGCGCCGTCACGAACTTAGAATTCACGAGAGCGCTCGGTCGGCAGCTCAAGCGCCCGACCCTCTTCCCCCTGCCGAGTTTTATGGCGCGCTTAGCGTTGGGTGAGATGGCTGATGACCTTCTCTTGGCGAGCATCAGGGTTGAGCCTGCTGTGTTGAAGGAGCGCGGCTTCAACTTTGAGCATCCAGAACTCAGTGCGGCGCTCAGTTCCGTGTTGGGAGGGAGCTAGAGATGGACTCAGGTCTCCCGGAGGTCTCTCAGGCGGTCTGGCCGAAGCTCAAGCTCGGTGTCTCCGCGTGTTTGATGGGGCAAGAGGTGCGCTATGACGGCGGTCATCAGCGGGACCGTTTCGTTACAGATGAGCTGGAAGGATACGCGTCTTATTCCATCGTCTGCCCGGAGGTAGAGGCTGGCTTGGGTACTCCCAGGCCGACCGCTCGCTTGGTCAACGCTGAGAATGGTCCTCGATTTGTGCTCTCCTCTTCTGGGGAAGATCTCACGGAGCGCATGCAGGAGCACGCCGCGGAGCGGAGCTCTTCCATGGGCGTGGAGGGGCTCGACGGGTTCATCCTTAAGAAGGCCTCGCCTTCGTGTGGCATATCGAGGGTGAAGGTCTACTCGAAGAGCAGCGCGAGCAAGTCGGGGGTGGGGATCTTCGCAGCTGCCCTGCAGTCCAAGGACCCGCTGCTTCCGATGGAGGAGGACGGGCGCTTGAATGATCCCGGTCTCCGGGAGCACTTCCTCACCCGGGTTTACTGTCGCGCTCGTTGGAGAGCTTTTATTGCTGAGGAGCGGAGGCCTGGAGAGCTGGTGAAGTTTCATCAGATACACAAGCTCTTGCTGCAGACTCATGATGACACGAAGTATCGAGAGCTCGGAAGGATCGTCTCTGACCTAAAGGGGAGGCCGCTCTCTGAATCCATCCAGATTTACGGGGTCCTCTTTCAAGAGGCTTTGCAAGGCAGGTCCTCCCTCGGGAGAAAGGTCAACGCGCTTCAGCACTTGTCCGGCTATTTGAAGGAGCCTCTCAGCGGCC
>JAPKBY010000298.1 GCA_028823185.1 Planctomycetota bacterium | reverse complement strand
TCACCGGTGCTTGATGCGAAGCGGACTTGGAGTCGAACCACTCCGCCGCCTGCGCAACGGAGGCCGTCACCGAAGGTGTTGCCGCTGCCGGCGTTGATGGCGTTGTTGCCTTGGAAGTAGAGGCCCGGCTGGCTCGGGATGAGGTTGCTTCCTCTTAAAATGAGGGTGTCATTCGAGAGGCTCGAGAAGCCAGAGGTCGAGAGCGTCGCGCCATCGCCTGTGCCGTTGGCGCAGCCGCCGTTTGAAGAGTTGTTTCCGCAGGGGCAAGCGGTCCCGGTCCCGTCTCCAAAGCAATAGCCAGCGCCGCCCCCGCCTCCGCTGAGCGTGGAGCCGGGGCTCGCGTAGAGCGCGGCGATGTCTGTGTCAGTTAAGCTGCCTGAGTAGACCTGTAGATCGTCGATGTTCCCGTCGAACCACTCGTGGGGGGTGGCCGTGATGCGCATTCCGCCGATGACCCAGTCTGCGTTCGGTGTGCCAGCTGGCGTTGAGCCTGTGACCGTCCCTACGTTGACGCCGTTCATGTAGAAGGTGACGTCATTGCTGGCGTCCATCACATAGGCGAGGTGGGTCCAGACATCGAGCGGCGCGACGACACCGCCGAGGTCATAGTCGAGGATGCCGAGGGTCGTGAAACGCAGCCCTCCAGTCATGAGGCCGCAGCCCCAAGAGGAGTTGTCATTGGAGAGGATGCGGGTGAGACCGACGGGACCATAGCTCTTGGGTTTTACCCATGCGGTGACGGTGAGGTCATTGCGAAGGTTCGAGATGTTGGGGCCGTCAGGGAAGCTCGCATAGCCAGCGCCCGCCTCGGTGAACTCCGCGGATGTCGAGGTGCCTGGGGCTGCGCCGAGTTGACCCAAGCGGCATGAGCCGGAGCCTGTCGCAGAGACTCCTGCTCCTGAAGACTCAGCGAGAATGGTCGTGCCGAGGGGCTCGTCGAGCTTGTAGTGCAGGACGAGGCTGGGCTCTTGGGCGTTGGCCGGAGCTGCGAAGGAGAGTGCTATGCAGAGGAAGAGTGTGCGCATGATGGCTGGTTTTGCAGAGAGTTCGACGGGTGGCCGCTCGCTCTAAACATACCTTGATCTCCTAAAGCTGCCCTGAATGGACCTCTCTGGCCTAAGTAGGCGTGCTTAGGGCCGGAACTTCCGGCCCTCTTTCGCGTAGAGCGAGAGCAGCTCTGGTGTGTCAAAGCGCGCAGCGCTAGCGCCGCGTGCTTGGACGAGCTTTGACGCCCTGATGGACCCGAGGCGCTTTACGACTTCATTGGCACCTAGCGAGTCGGCCCAACGAAGGAGGCCTCCGCGGAAGGGGGCGAAGCCCATACCGAAGACCGTCGCGAGGTCGAGCTCATCAGGCGAGCGAGTGACGTTCTCTTCGAGCGCACGCAAGCCCTCAGCGAGCATCGCGAAGGTCATGTGATCCACGATGACGCTGTCGGGGAGCTCGGCGCCCTCCGTTGAGGCGGCGGGCGCGAGGCTGGAGAGCTTGGGGTTGAGCGCGAGCGCAGCGCCCTTGGTCGCCTTCTCGTGCTCATAAAATCCGCGGCCCGTCTTCTTCCCGAGGCAGCCTGCGTCGAGCAGCGGACGGATCGCAGTGCAGGGTGCCATGCGATCACCGTAGGCGGAGTGCAAGGAGAGCGCGGCGTGTCCGGCGATGTCGAGTCCGACCTCATCAAGGAGACGAAGCGGCCCCATCGGCATGCCGAAGTCTTCAGCCAAGCGGTCGAGGCGCTCCGGTGAGACACCCGCTGTGTAGAGCCTGATCGCTTCATCGAGGTAAGGACCAAGGAGGCGGTTCACGAGGAAGCCGGCGACGTCTTTGACGACGACAGGTGTCTTGCCCATGCGGATGGCGAGAGCTGCGGTCTTTGTCACGACCTCGTCGGAGGTGCGGCTGCCGCGGACGATCTCCACTAGCGGCATCATCTTCACCGGGTTGAAGAAGTGCATCCCGACGACTCGCTCGGGGTTTGGGAGCGGCGCGGCGATGTCATCCACAGAGAGCGAGGATGTGTTCGTAGCGAGGATCGTGTCTTCGCTGCAGATAGCGGCGAGCTTGCCCAGCACGTCGTGTTTGACGTCGAGGCGCTCAGCGACGGCCTCGATGACGAGCTCGGACCCCTGGAAACCGATGAGCTCCGAAGAGGTCGTGAGGCGGTCGATGGCGCCGTCGTGCTGGTGGCGCTCGATGCGGCGGCGCTTCTTCTTCTTGGCGAGATCTTTGCGGTGCTTGATGACCGCAGCGTCGAGGCCCTCGGGGGAGATGTCGAAGAGGCGCGTGGCGACGCCCTTCTCTGCCATGAGGCTGGCGATCGCGCCGCCCATGACGCCAGCGCCAAGCACTGCGCCGTGAGAGAGCCGCGTGGGAGCCTCGCCGTCTTCAGATTTTCCGAGCTTCTTAGCGCCCTCCATCATCTGGAAGACGCCGACGAGGCTCTTGCAGATCGATCCGACAGCGAGCTCGGAGGCCGCCACGGCCTCAGCTTCGAGGCTCTTGGCGCGTGAGCGCAGGCAAGACCAGGCGACGACCTTGGCAGCCTCGACCGGCGCGGGGTAGTGACCCTTGGTCTTGGCCTCGACCTGTTTGATCGCGCCCTTCTCGAGGATCATGGCAGCGAGCGGGTTGCGGTCGACGAGCCACTTGCCGACGAAGCTTCGGGGACGTCTCTTGGACTTGAGGCGACCCATGGCGATCTCGCTGGCGAGCTCAATGAGGCGCTCGGCGGGGACGACTCGGTCGATCCAGCCGCGCTTCAAGGCGGCCTTGGCGGGCAAGAGCTTGCCGGCGAGGATCGCGTCGAGTGAGCCCGGTACGCCGATGCGTCTGGGGAGACGAGTGCAGCCGCCCCAAGCAGGGAGGATGCCGAGCTGCGTCTCGGGGAGGCCTAGCTTCGTGGAGGGTAGGTCAGCGGCGATGATGCGGCTGCAAGCGAGGGAGATCTCGAAGGCGCCGCCGGGTACAGGTCCGCCGACGGCTGCGACCGTGCGTACTCTGCCTTTGCGACGCGTCGAGAGCTTGTGGATGCTCTCAAAGACGGCTTGCCCCATTCGAACCGTGCGTCCGACGAGCTCTACATCGGTGACGCTCCCGATGGCCTCGATGTCGGCGCCCGCTGCGAAGGAGTCAGCTGTGCGTCCAGCGATGACGAGTCCCTTGAGGCCCTCTTCTTCACTGAGCGCATCCAATGCGACCGCGAGGTCACGCATGAGAGGCAGGTCGAAGACCGCCAACGTCCGGTGCGGGGGGACGAGACGCAGGATGACGAGGCCCGCTTCGGGGCGCTCTAGCTCAATGCATGCGCCAGGTTTAGGCGCGTCTGCGGGCATCGGAAGTCCCTTGATGTCGATGTCGATCATGAGGAGACCCTCTCGAGGACGACGGCGCCGCCTTG
>JAPKBY010000297.1 GCA_028823185.1 Planctomycetota bacterium | reverse complement strand
GGGCGCGTCCGAGCGACGCTCCAACCTTATCAGTCCGCTCTCAACTCTTGGCCGCGGCCTAAAGTGAGCCCCGCCAACAGTCCTCAACTGACGAACTCGATAAGACATTTGAACGCGCAAACCGAGCACACCCCACGAAGACTCATGCACAGTCGCTCCCACCCTCTCAGCCATTTCCTTTTGTACTAAGACAGTCATAGAGCTCGGCGGATTCGGCGCGCACGCGCATTCAGCGAGCAGAGGACCACTGATGGCATAAGGTAAGTTTCCGACCAAATGCCATAGCTCTCCAACACCGGCCGCCGCGATGAACTCCGGAGAGAGAGAGTGCTTCCCACTCAAAGCGTCTGCGCGCACCAACGTCAATCGCTCCACCTCTCCGAGCTCATGAGCGAGCAGCTCATGAAGGCGCCGATCTACCTCGATCGAAGTCACCTCCGCCCCAGTCGCTAAGAGGGCTCTGGTGAGAAAGCCCAAGCCAGTACCGATCTCGATGACTCGATCACCCGGACCGACCTCAGCGTCTCGAGCGATCGCCTTCAACAGGTTGGGGTCGAGGAGGAAGTTTTGCCCTAAGCGCCTCGAAGGATGAAAGTCGATCTCTTCGAGCCGCGCCCTCCAAACTTGCCAATCTTCCCCTAAAGGAGATTTGTCAGCGCTCATCTCTCCGCCCCTTCGAGCAGCCATGCGATGCCGTCAGATCCCTCGCCTAGCTCTAGCTTCAAGAGCTCAACGGCCGCAGGCCCCCAACGTCTCCCGACCGCGCGCACGCGCGCTCTAGCAGCAGGGTCTGCACCCCACTTAGAGGATTCACTCTCCAGAAATGTCGAAGCATCTGCGACGAGTCGCACTCCAACATCTACGGCCCGGTGGCTGACTCCGAGCTCTAGCGAGCTCGTAGTCAGGCCTTGCTGAGTGCTCCAATCAAAGAGCGCCCGTTGACGGGAGAGCCATGACCCCCCCATCGCTTGGGTCATTCCATCTAGGCTCGCCTGACCAGGCACGGTCCACTCCCGCGCGTTTCCGACCAGGTCGTAGACCCCGGAAGGAGACGCTCCAGCCTCAAAGGTCCCGACGCCGAGCGCAGCGTGCAGGCCGAGATCCATCGTGTTCGCGACAGAGCGCACGGAGGAAGTACCCCATGGCCATCTCTGCCCCCTCGTCCCTGCTGAGATTCGAAGCCACTCACGCTCTGAGGGGACCCTCATCCCCTCACTCTCTGCGAAATCATTCGCCTCAGCCAGGCTCATGAAGGTGGCAGGCAATGTCGCCCCTGCTGACCCCCAAGCTGCCCAATGTGCCTCTCCGGCACTGTCGACAGGTGTCACTTGCCGCGACAAGTAATCCATCCACTCCAGGCGTGTCACCTCATAGCGGTCCACTAGGAGCGAGTGAGAGTTAGAGCAGTCGAGACCTGAGCGCGTCGGCAGTCCCGATGTACCCAAGACGCACACCGCCTCAGGAACAAAGACCAGACGCTCAAGCCTCGCTAGCGCCCGCTCCTGCTCAACAGAAGACTCTCCGCATGAGGTCAACAAGACACCACACAAGAGCAAGGAAACAGAGAAGGCGAGGAGAGGCGTCGCGCCTCTCCTCGCCCATGACTGTTCGCGTTCCATGTTTGCGCAGTCACAGCACGGCTGGTGCTGCAACGCGCTCACCTTCTTCTTACTTCGCGTTTGAAACGTAAATCTCAACGCGACGGTTGAAGCGCTTGTTCTCTGCGGAGTTGTTCCCCTTCAAAGGCATGTGCTCTCCGAAGCCCATCACATGGACATCGTCAGAGCCCACTCCACCATCGCCGATCAAGACCATGGCGACTTCGACAGCGCGCGCTGCAGAGAGCTGCAGGTTTCCATGCGGGAACTTTGCGAGCGTCGCGGGGCGCTTCACGGGGTCGTTGTCTGTGTGACCTCGGACCCAGATGTTGCCGTGCGGAGCCGATGTTATGGTCTTGCAGAGCTCGATCAACTTCGACTTCCCGTCATCGCTGACAGTCGCGGAGCCTGAGTCAAAGAGGACTTGATCCTGAACTCGGATCATGTAGCTGCCATCTTCAAAGTTATAGACCGCGACGTCGTCGGGGTTTTCACCCATCTTGTCGAGCTCCGCGCGGAGCTGGCTCAGCTCAGCTTCCATGTCGATGTAGCTGGCGGGAATCGGTGCCCCCTCTGAGTTCATCAGTTCGGTCTGCAGACCGTCTGCTGTCATCTCAAGCATGAGGTGATCTTGCTCGAGATCATGAAGTCGCGCTTGGTAGTGACGCGCGAGGTCAACGGCTTCGTCGTACTCCTGCTGGGAGACACAGGACCCACTCATAAGAGCGAGGATGAGGGCGGCGGGCGCCACGTGCTTTTGGTTTATTTTCATGCTGGTTCGGCGTGTTGCTGGAATCCGTGTTGCTGGAATCAGAGTCTATTAGAGTCGCTCTCGGCTGCCCGAACGGCAGAGCCGCTCAAACCCGGGGACGGTTGAATCTTCATTGAGTGGCTGATCTCGTACGCACGGGATCGCACGCGAAGGAAAAGCCACCCTTGACTCATGCGAGAGTAGGAATTCGAGAGGGCCTGTTCCACCACGACTCCGTAGGAATCGAAGCGAATCCTCCCGAATGTGTAATTCTTAAATTGAAGCAGGGCGCCTAGGAGGCGCCCTGCAGCTCGTCTGCCCTCAGTAGAGCGCAGAAGATGGTCTTCATTTGGAGCTAGTTAGGCATCACCTTGTCGAAATCAAACATGCCAGCGACCGCGCGAGCGAGGCTGGAGATCTGATTGTTGGAGAACGCCATCGCGACGGGGACCCCAAGGATCATGACGAAGCTCGTCAGCACTAGGAAAGCCTTCACGGCAGCACTCTCGTGTGCCTCTTCCTCTACGACCACTGCAGCGCGGGCGCTAGCGCGGCGAGCAGGCACAGCCTCCTCGATGACCTCGTCTTCGAGATCGATCTCTTCGACCTCGTCGTCCTCTTGAAGGATTGTCTCTACGTCTGTGATCTCTTCAGTGGCCATTCCGGCCTCATCCATCACATCGACATCGTCTTCGAAGACGATCTCTTTAGAGTCACCTACGTCCATAGCGTCACCGCTTAGCTCGCCACGCAGATCATCTACGTCCTGCGCGCGTAACTTCATGGTGTCGCCTTCACGGAAAGCGCGAATTTCGCCTTCTGAGACAAGGCGCTTGAGCTCTTCTTCCTGGAGTTTGAGCTTGTCGAGGGCGTCCTCGAAGCTCAGGAACTGATCGTCAGCCACGGGTGATTCTCCTGAATCTGGTTCTGGGGGGTGTCATTAAAAAGGTCAGGTGACCTTCCAACCGAGCCACTAGTGTAGCGATTTATGGTCGGATAGGTCCAAGGGAAGCAGGACTCACTCAGGAATCCTTCTCCTCAGTCAG
>JAPKBY010000296.1 GCA_028823185.1 Planctomycetota bacterium | reverse complement strand
CCCCTCAGCCTAGCTGAGCTCCTCGCCCCATTGATCGAACGCGGCATGGCCGGTGAGCTCCCGATCCCTGAACAAGC
Organism: Planctomycetota bacterium; assembly: GCA_028823185.1. Classification (GTDB taxonomy): domain Bacteria; phylum Planctomycetota; class UBA1135; order UBA1135; genus JAKVCE01. The sequence goes on along the minus strand of JAPKBY010000296.1, from coordinate 3,325 downwards.
GCAGCTCGAGCTCATGCTGATCGCGGTCTGGCGCAAGCGCCTAGACCTAGAGGGCGCCGACGTTGGAGAAGCGCTGAGGACCCTCAAGGCACACCCAGAAGCTGGGCCCTTGCTCCTAGAGCTTGAGCGCTGGCTTCACAGCCCTGACGCCTCCTCTGATCTAGATCTCACCCTGCTGCTCAAGCCCTATCACGGGCTCTCCTTGAGCGAATGGAACGAGGTCGCTGCTGAGTTGGCCTCAGCGCAGGAAGCCGACTGAAGCCGTGGAGTTCCTGATCCCCTTCCGACACCCCTGGGTGTTGCTCGCGCTGCTCCTGCCGATCGGGCTATTGCTCTTCATTTGGATGAAAGGAGGACGCCGACTGGCCCTCCCCTTCGACCACACGAATGAGCGACGCGGACGCATCTTGGCGATTCTCTTACGGCTGAGCGACTCTCTCCCTGCGCTCATCCTCACGCTCGTCGTCATCCTCTTGGCTGGACCTCAACGCTGGGATGAACCACAGGCGAAGAAGGTGCTCACGAACATTGAGTTCTGCGTGGACGTGTCCGGCAGCATGACCGCCTCCTTCGGTCCCGGAAATCGTTACGACGCCTCGATGATCGCCATCAACGAGTTCCTCGACTACCGCGAAGGAGACGCCTTCGGCTTGACCTTCTTCGGCAACTCCGTTCTGCACTGGGTGCCACTGACCACCGACGTCTCCGCCTTCCGCTGCGCGCCGCCCTTCATGCGCCCGAGCAAGATCCCCCATTGGTTTGGCGGCACCGAGATCGGCAAAGCGCTGCGCGCCTGTCGCAAGGTCCTCGCTAGCAGAGAGGAGGGCGATCGCATGATCATCCTGATCTCGGATGGATACAGCTCGGACCTCGCAGGCGGCGCCGCAGATGACCTCGTCCGGGATCTATTAGCCGACAACATCTCCGTCTACGGCGTGCACGTCGGAGGGAGCTCAGTGCCGGCCCCGATCGTCGACATCACCTCAAGGACAGGCGGCGCGGTCTTCAACCCAGGCGACACGCAAGCTCTCGGCAGCGTCTTTCAGCGGATTGATGAGATGCAAGAGACACGCATAGAGAAGACGTCTTCAGAGGCGATCGATGACTATGCGCCTTGGTCCACGGCCGCCCTCGGCTTGCTCGCAGCAGCGCTCCTCGCCTCCTTCGGCCTCAGGTACACCCCGTGGTAGAGCTCGCCCTCGACCCGACGGCTTCAGGCCCGGCGCTCATCGCCGCAGCTATCGCGATGGCCGCGGCCTTCAGCGCGGAGACCTTGCACGCGCGCCGCATGCGACCCGTCGCGCGACTAGCCTTCGGGCCGAGCGCGCGGCCCTCCGCTTGGGTCCGCATGGTGCCCCTCTTGCGAGCCGTGGGAAGCGGCGCGCTCGCCTTTGGGCTCGTCACGCTGTGGATGTTGGCGCCCAAGGTGCACTCAGCTGATGGCGCAGCCTTAAATGACGAAGCGGCGAACAAGAACGTGCTCCTCGTCTTAGACGTCTCACCGAGCATGCGCCTTGAGGACGCTGGCCCCACGCGCAATCAGAGCCGCATGCATCGCGCTAGAGATGTCCTGGACTCATTTCTAAAGCGAGTTCCGCTAGAGCAATACCGCTTCACCGTGCTCGCGGTCTACAGCGGAGCCAAGCTCGTCGTCGAGCGCACGCGTGACGTCGAGGTCATCCGCAACATCCTCGGAGACCTGCCGCTGCACTTCGCCTTCGACGCTGGAAAGACCAAACTCTTTGACGGTCTAGAGGCAGCCGCAGAGATCGCGAAGCGTTGGGAGCCAGGGAGCACGACCTTGATCCTAGTGAGCGACGGAGACACCGTCCCCGCTCAGGGGATGCCGGCCATGCCAGCGGCCATCGAGTCCGTCCTCGTCGTCGGAGTCGGCGACCCTGCGACAGGCACCTTCATCGACGGCGCTCAATCTCGCCAAGACATCTCCACCTTGCGTCAGATCGCGACCCGCTTGGGAGGTTCCTTCCACAACGGAAACGCGCTGCACCTCAGCTCGGTCTTGATCCGTGATCTGACCGAGTCGGGAGAAGAGAACGCCCTAGAGCAGCTCAGCCTTCGTGAATACGCCCTCGCCTCCTGCGCCCTCGGCGCCCTCCTGCTCTCTCTCTTACCCATGCTCCTGCAAGCCTTTGGTACGCGTTGGCGTCCAGGGGCAAAGCCAAGACACACCTAGGTCATCCGGCCTAATCACCCAACCCGAAGCCTCAACACCGAATGAAGGGCTTTTTTCTCCCGTCACGATCACTTGTCAGCGAGAATCTAGACTATAGCTAGTAGCAGGAGCGTCTCAGTCGCTTCATGCCACTGCGCGCTTAACCTCGGAAATCTACTTATGAAACGACCCCTCATCGCTCTCTGGTTGACTCTCCCTGTGGCGGCCTATGCCTATCACATGGGCCCTGGGCAAGAGCACATGCAACTCGACCAAGTCGCCGCCCTCATCGAGAGCGCTGACTTCCACGTGGCCGAAGCTGAACGCATCGCAGCCACCAACGGCGATGAGGCCGCTGTCGAGGATTGGACGAGAGCCGAAGCCGACTACGCCGAAGCGCTCGACCTCTTGCCCGCTGAGCGCGTAGCAGAGATCCGACGCCTGAAGCTAGAGCGCGCCAAGGCTCAGATGTTCATCTCAAAGCTCCCGGTCGCCAACGCCACCCTCTCCGGGATGGTGACTGAGCTCCTCGACGCCCCTGACGTTGACCCCGAACTGCTCGCCGATGTTCAGCGCACCTTCGCCACCAGTCAGTACTACATGACTTGGCTGCAGCGCCTCGAGGGCGCCCCGCGCGAAGAGTGGGAGCCCCGCATCGACTCAGCGCGACAGATCTTCAAGCTCTTGGCTACTAAGGCTGAGGCTGGAACCGACCAAAGCTCGACCAAAGAAGCTCGTGAGGACCTTGAGTCCGCCATCCGCCTGGCGCGCATGGACCTCTCCGAGCTGCAAGGACTACCGTTACCAAGCCAATGACAGGGTTGCGGTAGTGGTCGCGGTCGCGGCCAAGCAAAGAAAGGTAAGAAGTCCAAAGATGCGCGCGGCGCGAGCTCAGGCCCGCCCGTAGATGGCACGGGCTCCTGAGCCAAGCCACTAGCGCCCACGCCTCTGGCTTGGGCGCCCATATCGCTGCACGGACAAGTCGTTCCACGTAGCACCGAGACTCGAGGCGGAGTCATCTCTTTATTTCTATCCCCACGACAGTGGGCAGCCTCCTTCATGCTCAAAGCAAGCCTAAGCCGCGCCCTCGCATTCACCCTCCTCTTCCTTGCCCTGAGCCTCGCAGGAGAAGTTCACGCCGCCGCTCAAGGC
>JAPKBY010000295.1 GCA_028823185.1 Planctomycetota bacterium | reverse complement strand
ACGGAGCTGAACGCTCATCCGCATTCAGACGGCTCTGGTCAGCTAGCGCTGGTTCACAACGGAATCGTTGAGAACCATGAGCAGCTTCGCCGGGATCTCGAGGCTGAGGGGGTTGAGTTTCGTTCAGATACGGACACGGAGGTCATCGTTCATCTCGTGGCGAGGGAGCTCGCTCGTTTGGAGGATGAGAGAGGGGGAGCGAGCTTGGCTAGCGCGGTGGGCGCGGCGCTGAAGTGCATCCAGGGCTACTACGCCATCGCAGTGCTTAGGACTGGAGCTGATCTTGAGCTGGTCGCTGCCCGTCAAGGCCCGCCGCTCTGCCTTTGCGTCACGGAAGATGGCGCGTGGTTAGCCTCAGATATGCTCGCTTTGCTCCCGCACAGCCAGGATGTCGTCTTCCTTGAGGACGGTGACGTCGCCAGCTTGAAGCCCGGTTCCTATGAGGTCTTCGATGCGGAGGGAGCACCTGTCATTCGCGAGGCGCAAGAGGTCGCGTGGAGAGAGGAGGACGCCGGCAAGGGCGACTTTGATCACTACATGCTGAAGGAAATTCACGAGCAGCCCGCTGTGCTGACGCGCACGATCGCAGACAGGGTCGGGGAAGGCGATGCGAGCTTGGGCGAAGGGTGGACTGATGACGTGCTCGCTGGTGTAGAGCGTGTTCAGATCCTGGGCTGCGGAACGGCGCTGCACGCCGGCTTGGTCGCTCGCTATCTGCTGGAGGGCTTAGCTGGGATTCCGGCTGATTGGGATTATGCCAGCGAGTTTAGATATAGGGAGCCGCGCTTGGCTGAGGGCACCTTAGCCCTCGCGATCTCGCAGTCTGGTGAGACAGCTGACACTCTCGCCGCCCTGCGTCTGGCTGGCGAGCTCGGCTGCCGCACCGCTGCGATCTGCAATGTTCAAGGCAGCAGCCTCGTGAGGGCCTCCGCTTCTGTGTTGCTGACAGACGCAGGCCCAGAGATCGGAGTGGCGAGCACAAAGGCCTTCACCGCTCAGGTTGCGGCTGTCTTTCTGGTGGCTGTGCGTCTGGGGCGTGCGCGTGGCTTCCTCAGCGCTAGCGAAGCTGCGCAGCATCTTGAAGATTTGAAGAACGCGCGCGGCGTGATGGAGGGGCTCCTCCGTCAGGACTCTGTCGACGCGATCGCGGAGATCGCGCGCTCGAACCAGGACGCGAAGGGCTTCCTCTTTCTCGGACGTGGCCTGAATCATCCCATCGCGCTCGAGGGCGCGTTGAAGCTGAAGGAGATCTCCTATGTCCACGCCGAGGGTTATCCTGCTGGCGAGATGAAGCACGGTCCGATCGCTCTGATCGAGCCTGGGATGAGCGTGCTCGTGATCAATAGCGTGGGGCCCGTCTCTGAGAAGGTCCGCGCCAACCTCGAACAGGTCAAGGCGAGGGGCGGCCATACGATCGTCGTTGGCTCTGACGAGGAGAGCCTCGCCCTGGGAGCGGAGTCTATTAAGGTCCCTCTGACCAGTGAATGGGTCTCTCCTCTCTTGAATGTCGTGCCTCTACAGCTCTTCGCGTATGAGGTCGCCCGCTTGAAGGGTTGTGATATTGATAAGCCTCGAAATCTAGCGAAGAGTGTGACCGTCGAGTGACCGAAGAGAGGGGGAAGGAGATCTTATGAGTCGTATTTTAGTCACAGGTGGTGCAGGTTTTATCGGTTCTCACACGACCGAGGCGCTCCTCGCGCGCGGTGATGAAGTCTGGGTCTTGGACAACTTCAACACCTTCTATGACCCGCAGATCAAGCGGGCTAACGCAGCCGCGCTCGACGGCGCAAAGATCGTTGAAGGGGACATTCGAGATGAGGAGTGCTTGGACGCGCTGTTCGCGGAGGGCCGCTTTGATGCTGTGGTGCACCTGGCCGCGATGGCGGGGGTGAGGCCCTCTCTGGAACAACCTCTCCTCTACGAAGACGTCAACGTTCGAGGGACCCTGCTCTTGCTCGAGCGAATAAGGCGCATGGAAGGCTGCCGTTTTGTCTTCGCGAGCTCTTCCAGCGTCTATGGCTCGAATGAGAACGTGCCCTTCCGTGAGGTGGACGACATTCATCATCCAGTCTCACCTTACGCTGCGACAAAGCGGGCAGGGGAGCTGCACGCCTACACTTATCACCACCTCTATGGCGTCCCGACGACTTGCCTGCGCTTCTTTACGGTCTATGGACCGCGACAGAGGCCAGAGATGGCTATTCATAAATTTGTTCGTATGACCCTCGCTGGAGAGGCGCTGCCCTTCTATGGCGACGGCACCACAGCTCGGGACTACACCTACATTGACGACATCGTCTCGGGCGTCTTGGGGGCCATCGATCACTGCGAGGGCTATGAGATCTACAATCTCGGCGAGTCGCTGACGACGACTCTTGAACAGCTCGTCGAAAATGTTGGCAGCGCGCTCGGGCGAGAGGTCGTTCTTGACCGTCAGCCTATGCAGCCTGGGGACGTCGTGATCACCTATGCAGACATCTCAAAAGCTCGCGAGCGGCTCGGGTACGCACCGAGCACCGCGCTCCCAGAGGGGATGCTGCGCTTTGTGGACTGGTATCGGACTGAGGGGCCCGGCGCTTGATGTGCAGGGCGCGCTCTGATGGTTAAGATGTCCGGGCAATCGAGGAGGCAACGAGGCCTCCACAAACCAAACAACCCCTGTTGAGTCTATGAAAGGTGTCATTCTTGCTGGTGGGCTGGGTACGCGCATGTATCCCCTCACCAAGATCACTAATAAGCATCTTCTGCCGGTCTACGACCTGCCGATGATCTATTACCCGATCCAGACCCTCGTGAATGCGGGCGTGACGGACATCATGGTCGTGACGGGGGGGCGTAACTCTGGTGACTTCCTTCGCCTCTTGGGCAACGGCTCGGAGTTCGGTCTCAAGCACCTAAACTATGCCTACCAGGAAGGAGAGGGAGGGATCGCTGCAGCGCTCGAGCTCGCTGAGCACTGGGCTGCTGGTGACTCGCTCGTTGTTGTCCTCGGTGACAACTTGATCGAAGGGAACATCATCGAGGCTGTCACGAACTTCAGGGAGCAGAAGGAGGGCGCGAAGATCCTCCTTAAGGAGGTTCATGACCCTCATCGCTTTGGGGTAGCGAGCCTCGATGGCGACAAGGTCACAAAGATCGTCGAGAAGCCCACGGACCCAGAGACGAATCTCGCGGTGATCGGTATCTATATGTTCGACGAGCGCGTCTGGCAGATCATCGGTGGCCTCGAGCCCTCAAAAAGAGGCGAGCTTGAGATCACTGATGTGAACAATTGGTACATCGAGGATGGCTCCATGACCTACGAGGTCCTCGAGGGCTGGTGGACAGACGCTGGCACCTTTGAGTCTCTGCATCGAGCGACCAATTTGGTCGCAGAGGGCGGAGCCAATAAGGTCGAGGGCTGACCC
>JAPKBY010000294.1 GCA_028823185.1 Planctomycetota bacterium | reverse complement strand
TGGCGAAGGCCTCGCGAGTCTTCTGGTTGATCTCTGCGACCTGATGACGGTTCTTCCGGTCAATGTAGATCGTGCCAATCCCGGTCACCGCCCAGCCGATGATCGGCCACGAACCGATCTCTTTCTTCGCGACAAAGACCGCGTTGGCCTGTGACCCGAGCAGAGGGATGTCCACGGAGGACATGTGATTGGAGAGCAGCAAGCAGGGTTTATCACCGATGCTCCCCTCTAAATGCACACGCACACGACAGAAGAAGAGGATCGATTTACACCAGTTGGTGTAGATAAATCCCCGCGCCTTAGACCGAAGCCACTGACTCCAAAAGAAGAGAATCGCGACACAGACCCAGGAGGTGATCCAAAAGGCTCCTGTGAGGATGATGCCGGCTGACTTAATAAAAGGACGCATGAAGGGGTCCGACGATAGCACTCAGAAGATCAAGACCCCATCGTCCTCACCTGTTCCTTAGGCTGTAGAGACAATGAAGATGCTCCTCTCCTCCCTCCTCCTCCTCTGCGCCACCGGGTTGCTCTCGCTGAACAACGTCGATGATGACTCCAAGCTCTCTCCCGCAGAGCTCGAGATCATCAAGACAGAGCTCCCGAGCTACCCTCTCACCACATGCCTAGTCAGCAAGAGAGCGCTCGATTCTGGAGACGGTCCTTTTGACTTAGTTATCAATGGGCACCTCTTCAGAGTCTGCTGCCCTGGCTGCGAAGGCGCCGCTAAGGCCAAAGCCACAGAGCTCCGTGCCGCCATCGAGCGCGCTGTGATCTCTGCTGAGCGCGCCCACTGGCCCTTCAAGAAGTGCCCCGTCAGCGGTGAGAGCTACGAGAAGCCAGAGGGCCAACCCGTTGAACTCGTCCATGGCACGCGCTACGTCAAGCTCTGCTGCAGCAGCTGTGTAAAGGCCTTCGAGTACGGTCCAGAGGTCTTCATGAAGGAGATCGATGCGGCCTATATCGCAGAGCAGCTAAAGGACTATCCGCTCAAGACCTGCCCGATCACAGGGGAAGCGCTCGGCGAGAAGCCCGTCGATTTCCTCTACGGAACGACGCTCGTCCGGCTCTGCTGTAAAGGCTGTAAGAAGACCTTCGATGAAGCCCCTAAGGTGACCTTGAAGAAGATCCAACTAGCTTGGGCGAAGGCACACAGAGAGAAGGCAGAGAGCTCCGCCCCGAAAAAAGAATAGAGGGCACCGACCCGCGGTCGACGCCCTCCAGAATTCTTCTCCGCTCCGAGAGCGTGAGAGCAGGAGCTCGCTAGAGGCTCGCTTCAGCCGCGGAGAGTCGGTTGACGACCATATCGCCGACCTCATCCGTCCCATGGACGCCTGTGCCGAGGCCCTTGATCTCACCGCTCTGAATGAGACCTTCGATAGCGCCCTCGATCGAGACAGCTGCCTCCTTCTCTCCGATGTAATCAAGCATCATCGCGCCGGCCATGATCGCTGCGACAGGGCAGGCGACGTTCTTGCCTGCGTGCTTCGGAGCTGAGCCGTGGATCGGCTCAAAGAGTGAGGTGTGACCGGGGTTGATGTTGCCGCTAGCTGCGACGCCCATGCCACCCTGCACCATCGCGCCGAGGTCTGTGATGATGTCCCCACAGAGGTTCGGCGTGACAGCGACGTCGAACCACTCAGGGTTCTTCACCATCCACATGCACGCCGCATCGATGTAAGCGTGATCCGTTTTGATGTCGGGATATTCAGTCGCGACCTCAGCGAAGACGCGGGTCCAGAGGTCTTGAGCTCTGATAGCGTTCGCCTTGTCGATCAGCGTCACCTGCTTCTTCTTGTTGCGCTCACGAGCGAGCTCGAAGGCGTAGCGGATCACACGCTCAGTCCCCTCTCGGGTGTAGACCATCGTCTGAGTCGCGACCTCGAGCGGCTGCCCCTTGTGCGCGAAGCCGTGCATACCGGTGTAAGCGTCCTCGGTGTTCTCACGGATGATGACCATGTCTACGTCTTCCGGCGTCTTGCCCTTCAGAGGGCAGAGGCGCTCGTCATAGAGCTTGATCGGGCGCTTGTTCACATAGAGATCGAGCTCAAAGCGACACTTGGCGATGATCCCATACTCGATGAGTCCGACCGGGAGGCGCGGGTCACCGATCGCGCCGAGGTAGATCGCGTCCGTCTGCTTAGCCTCACTGAAGGCCGCGTCAGGGAAGATCTCCTCCGTCTTGATGTAGTGCTCAGAGCCATAAGGCAGCTCATTGCGACGAAGCTCGAAGCCGTGCACAGAGGCCGCTATGTCGAGGACTCGCATTGCCTCACGTGTCACTTCGGGACCGATCCCGTCTCCAGCGATCACTGAGATATCGTAGTTAGCCATTTCGTTATCGTTCCTTTCCGCCTCTCTGGCGGTCGCCTGTTAAGACGGGTTTGCCGCTTCCACTCCCTGAGAGTTAAACATCCCAGGAACAAAAGCAGTGATGTGACCTTTTACCGCAGATGCAGCCACGGTCAAGGGAGAAGCCAAATACAGCTTGCCAGGACCGCTTCGGCCCCGAAAGTTTCGATTGATCGCGCTGACGGTGACCTGTTCAGCCTCATCGCTGACGCCAGGCCCACAGCCGATGCAAGCACCGCACCCTGGCTGGATGACTTGAACGCCTGCGCGCTCAAACAATTCTAGGTAGCCGCGGGCCATCGCGTAATCACGGACGGTCTCGCTCCCGAACTGGATGTACATGCTGACGCCCTCTGCGACGCCGAGGCCAACCTCATCAGCCTCTCGCAGGACGCTCGCATAGAAGTCGAGGTCGGCCTCCTTGCCTGCGGTGCAAGAGCCTCCGTACGCGATGTCGATCGCCACCTCTTCGAGGTCGACGATCTCGGCTCCATAGGTCGGGTCTCCGGGCTTCGCGACCATCGGAGAGATCGAAGCGAGATCGATGGTGTGCACCCCGCCCGCATACTGCGCGCCTGCATCAGGAGAGACGAAGCGGGCCTTGATCTCTTCTAAGCTCTGGCCCTCTCTACGAGACGCGAGCCACTCGGCCAAGGCATCATCACCCTCGCAGATCCCAGTCCTCGCAGAGCACTCAGTCGCCATGTTCGTGAGGGTCGCGCGCTCATCCAGTGAGAGCAAGGTGAGTCCAGGACCACCGAACTCCATCACTCGATCTAGCGTGCTCTCCTCGACCGCGTGAGTTCGCAAGATCTGCAAGATCAGGTCCTTCGCCGTCACGCCGGGCTTCAGCTCACCTACGAGCTCGAAGCGGATCGATTCCGGCACTCTGACAGCTGTGAAGCCTGAGTAGACGAGCGCCGCGTATTGCGTCGCCCCCACACCCCAAGCCAACGCGTTGCTCGCGCCGCCCATACATGTGTGACTGTCCGTCGCCTGAATGAAGTCTCCGGCGTCGATGAACTGCTCGCGAGCGACCTGGTGACAGATCCCCGGTGAGATCCCTCCCTT
>JAPKBY010000293.1 GCA_028823185.1 Planctomycetota bacterium | reverse complement strand
TGAACGAGTGGGCCAGTACTCGGATCACTACCCGGTCTTCTGCACCTTGGAGGCCCGGTAAGAATTCAGATTCCCCAGGCAAGACCAGACCTCACGAGCACGTCTAAACACAAACCATTACAGATCATGCGTCGCCACCAATGCGGTGCTCACACCGCGTCCCTTATCTTCCTTCGCGTGACACTCTATGATCTCTAAATGAAAGAACCCGGGCGATTTCAGAGAGGATTCAGTCACTACCTGTTCGAGTTGATTGTCATTGTCAGCGGCATCACCTTCTCATTCTTCTTGAATGAGTGGCGACAGGAGCGACGTGGCAACGAAGCCATGCGCATGGATTTGGTTGCTATTCAGCGCAACCTGGAATCCGACCGTGAAGAGATCGCAGAGCTACTCGAAAAGCACGCACAAGGGGTCAAAGCCTTAGGGGATCTCCTCGCCTATGAAGCAGGTGAGGGCGACCCGAGCGAATTCAGTAAGACGGTTGCCGATTCCCTGCACACCGCGATCTCTTTTTATCCGGACGTTGGCGCGCGCAACGCCATGGTCGCTTCCGGCAATGTCCGCTGGCTACAAGACCCTGCTCTCGCGAGCGCCCTCTCCGATTATTACGACCACATGGTGCCGCGCGTGCTGGACAACAACCGCGCAATGAATGACCTGATCGTTACTGACCTGCTTCCATGGATTGGCGGTTTGTACCCCCACGAAGGAACGATCGAAGAGTGGGAGCAGAACTTCCCGATCGACATCGTGAAGGCCCCCTCCTTCCGTCAGCGCATCGGCGGCAATATCCCCCACGCAAACTGGTACCTGGAGCTCCTCACCCGCTCTGAGAAAAAAGTCGAGACCGCACTAGAGAGGATCGCTGCCCACTTACAGCAGGAAGGATCCGCGTCCGAGGCGCCCTCCTCCGCAGCGGAATCAGGAGCGTAGAGAACGCATCTACGCGGAGAGTTTCAGTCACCGAAAGCATCAGCTCCAATCTCACACATGAACGCCACCAACATCCAAGAGAAGCTAGACCTCTTCACCGACCAGTGGTCTCCCAAGAAGATCGGAGAGCTGAACGGACAGCAGATCCTCTTAGCAAAGATTCAAGGGGAGTTTGTCTTCCACAAGCACGACCACGAAGACGAGCTCTTCATGGTCCTCAAAGGTCAACTCGAGCTAGAGATGAGAGACGCGACAGTCATCGTCAATCCAGGCGAGTTCTACACTGTCCCCAAGGGAGTGGAGCACAAGCCTGTCGCCAAAGAGGAGACCCATCTCTTGCTCTTTGAACCCTTGAGCACGAAGCACACAGGGGATGTAAAGGCGGACATCACCGTAGAGACCTATGAAGAGATCTAGACGCGACGAGATCCGACTCGGAGACGTCCAGAAGTGAGCGCCGGACGTGCACGGCTCTTCAGACACCTGATCGCCATCCCCTTAGGGCTCGCAGTAGCGGGCGGCGGCGTCATCCGTCTCCAAGTGCGCTTCTCTAGCGCTGCTGGAGATTCAACGACGAGCATCGACATCGCCAACAAGGACGGCGTCGCCTCTGGCGACACGAAGCGCTACCAGATCTGGTACCGCGACCCTGCCGCGAGCCCTTGCGGCGCGCTCTTCAATCTCAGCAATGGCCTAGAGGTCACCTACACGCCTTGAGCCTGCCAAAGCGACTCTAGGCTGAGACCAGATCTACGGCCCTGTCGCGACCCTTGAAGAGCTTCGTAACGAGCATCATCAACGAGAGGAGCGCCAGCAAAGCGCTCACGTTCCGGGCGAGCTCCGCGTTCATGTAATTTGACTGCAGCTCTCCGGAGAGCAGCGCCAACTGACCAGACGAGTGAACGGGGCGTCCGTCGGAGTAAGCAGCCTCATAGCGCGCGTTAGCTTCCTCAAACACCTCCACCTTCGCAGACTCCGTCAGTGATTCACCGAGAGTAACGGCACCCACCAAGTCCTCCGCCATGAGACCGTTTAGAGCTGAGTAATGTGATGCGCCCCATGCACCGAGACCGAGGCTCAAGGTGATGGCGGCAGGCAACATCAACTCAGCCAGCTTCTTAGACCGAAGCAAGAGCACAGCGAACAAGAGGACGAGAGAGAGCCCAGCGCTCAACTGCAGCCCACGAAAGAGGAAGTGATCAGCCCCCGCGAGAGCACCAGCGAGATCGGTGGGGCCTACTCTTCCCGCGCTCTGCGTAAACAAACGGTTCGCCGCTTCAATCTCCATAAAACGGAGGGCTGCCCCGATGAGAGCTGGCAAGAGAGCTAACGGCAGCGATCTTTGGAGCAGATGAGATGTCTTCGAGGCTTGCTTCTTCGTCATGATGATCAGCATAGATGACCAGAAGACGCTTGTAACAAGAATGTGAAAAGGAAAAACAGCCGTGGGGAACGACCTCCTCAGTCCCAAACGATCCCCAGCAAAAGCAATGCACCTCTTCAGATCTACGCCTCATAAGATCTAAGCGCGCCAAGCGCCTGCAATGAACACGACCCACAGAGAGATCATCAGACTCCTCGTCGCGGTCCCCTTGGGGCTCGTCGTCGCGAGGGTCGGCTTAGATCACTTCCTTAGACCAGAGATCTTCGACGCGATCGTCCCCTCATATTTGGGTTGGCCGCGCTTTTGGACGCTCGCGAGCGGGGCCTTAGAGGTCTTGCTAGGGCTCGGGCTCGTGCTACCCAAGACGCGCCCCCTCTCAGCGCGCTGCTTCGCTGCGCTCGTCATCCTGATGTCTCTCGCCAACCTCAACATGTGGTGGAATGACCTAGAGTTCAACGGGACTCGCTTGAGCGCGACCGGTCACCTGCTGCGCATGAGCGCTCAGATCATCCTCCTCTTCACTCTCTTCTGGCTCTCAAAGCCTGCGCAGGAGAAGCCATGAGCCCTACGCTCCTAAAGCTCTTCGATGAGTACAGCGAATATCATCGCGACCCAGTGAACGCTGCGATTCATAAGCTCGCGGTCCCGCTGATCGTCTTCCATGTCCTGGCCATGCTCGACTGGATCAGCCTCGACATCAGCCTAGCTGGACACTCGATCACCATGGCACATGCCGTCTTCTTGCCCGTCCTGCTCTGGTACCTCTTCATGTCAGCGCGACTCGCCCTCATCATGACGCTCTTCTCAGCGCTCTGCCTCTGGCTAGGTCGCATGACGCCCAGTGAAGTCGTGATAGCTATAGCGATCTTCGCATGGATCGCTCAACTCATCGGACACGCACGCTATGAGGGCAAGGCACCGGCCTTCAAAGACAACCTAATCCAACTCTTAGTCGGCCCTCTCTACTTCATCGCACTCAGCGCCGGCTGGTGGAGCCCCAAGAGCCTAGAGAGCAGCTAAGGAAAGGAGCGCTCGGCGTCACGTCCGAGCAAGCCCAGCTCGTGCTTCTTGCGCTGATTCTTCTCCCAGACCGCGCCCTCTCGCCAGCGCG
>JAPKBY010000292.1 GCA_028823185.1 Planctomycetota bacterium | reverse complement strand
CCGGACTCCCCGTCGAGGCCGACGTCGAAGTCTGGGCCCCGGAGGCCCTTTGCGGAATCATCAGGCATTGCACTCCAGCGCCCAACTCGACCGGCGCCGCCTCCTCCCTCCACTGGTATGGCTCGGCGAGCATCTCGGCGAATTCGGCACTGCTCTACGCAGACAACCTTCCAGCCAGCACCCCGGGACTCTTCTACTACGGGACGAGCGCGATCGAGGTCCCCTTCGGCGACGGCTTGCGTTGCGCAGGCGGCGACGTGATCCGCATGAACCCCGCGCTCTTCACCTCACCTCAAGGCGACGTAGCGCGGCCCCTCGACTTCAACGCCTCGCCCCTCTCCTCCCAAGCTGTCGGAGACACGATCGTCATGCAGTTCTGGTACCGCGACAACGCCGCCGGTGCGTCGGGCTTCAACCTGAGCGACGCTCTGATCGTGATCCTCTGCCCATGAGAGTGCGGGGAGCAGCAGCCTCTTCTAAATCACCCAAGGGAGAGTCTAGGCTCATCTGATCTCGATTCCCTGGTCTGGTACTTGCCGATTTTCGGCTTAACCGAGAGACTGGTTGCCCAAATCTCGGGCTGGAGACCTCTCCGGGCAACACCTCGCCTAAACAGCGCTGGCGCCCACCAACGACACTCATCGGGCAGTCTACATTTGCTTGCTTCGCCCTCTTTCCTGATGATCTCATGCACCCCAATAGGAGGTAATCACTTATGAGTTCCAAATACGACATGAACAAGACCGCGCTCGTCCTGATCGGTTATCAGAACGACTACTTCGCACCGGAAGGAGCCTTGGTCGGCGCCTTGGAGGATGCTGACTGGCGCGTGAAGATGTTGGACAACACGGTGAAGCTCATCGAGTCCCTCTCGACCACGGATGCTCTGATCATCTCGACACCGATCGTGTTCACGCAGAGCTACGAGGAGCTCGTGGAACCCACTGGGATCCTAAAGACGATCGTGGACGTGGGAGCATTCAAGGATGGCGAGAAGGGCGCGGAGACGATCTCCGAGCTCTCCGACTTCGGTGAGCGGATCCTCGAGATCCCCGGCAAGCGAGGTTTGAACGCGTTCTCAAACACGGACCTGGACGAGACTCTCCGGGGACGAGATATCACGAATGTGGTCATCGCCGGCGTAGTGACTTCCATCTGCATCGACAGCACCGGACGAGCTGCCCACGAGCGAGGCTACCGTGTCTCCGTCCTGAAGGACTGCACCGCTGGGCGAACAGACTTCGAGCAAGACTTCTACTGTGACAAGGTCTTCCCGCTCTACGCACAGGTGATCGACTCGGGAGAGCTCTCGCGGAGCGAATGAACGACCGGACCCCGCCCGAGCCCGAAGAGCTCCACGCACAGGTACAACACCGCCTGATCGAGGAGCTGGGTGCCACCGAGCGACGCCTGCGGAGGCTCTTGGAGATCCTCCCCGAGGTAGCCGTTCAGTGCGACGAGCGCGGAGCGATCACCTATCTCAACGAGGCCTGGCACTCGTTGCTGGGCTACGAGGTGGAGGACTCCAAGGGTGAGCTCCTGACCACCTTCATCCTCGAGGAGGATCGCGACTCCTGGCCAGGGTTTCCGACCCCGGGCGAGGCGGACCGGGAGATACTGCTCCGGTTTCAAGCGATGGCCGGTGATGCGCGCTGGTTCCGCGCCACGTTGCGAACCACAACCGAAGGGGAGCGCACCGGGCTCCTCCACGACGTCACATATCGCATCGATCTCGAGCACCAGCTCAGGCAGTCTCAAAAGATGGAGGCGGTGGGACGCCTCGCGGGCGGGGTCGCGCATGACTTCAACAACCTCCTCACTGTGATCATTGGGGCATGCGAAGGGCTGCTCTCTTCGCCTCATCAAGAGGAACACTCACGCCGCGTCGAGGTCGAGACGGTGCTGCAAGCTGCTGATCGTGCGACGATGTTGACACGTCAGCTCCTCGCAGCCGCACGTCGTCAGTTGATGAGCTTCCGAGTCCTCTCGTTGAGCGTCGTGATCGAAGAGATGGGCTCGATCTTGGAGCGCCTGGTCGGCTCGGGCATCACGATAGAGGTCGACGAACAGACCACAGATGGCTGGGTGCGAGCCGACCCCACCCACCTTCAGCAGGTAGTCATGAACCTCACAGTCAACGCTCGAGACGCGATGCCTGAGGGTGGTCAGATACGCATCATAATCTCGAACGAAGAGTTCCCTGAAGGCAAGCGTCGAACCGGATTGCCTCCAGGGTCCTATGTCCGCCTGACTGTCGCGGACACTGGGGAAGGGATCGCGCCGGAGGACCTCGATCAGATCTTCGAACCCTTCTTCACGACGAAGGATGCCGGCCGAGGCACCGGACTGGGATTGGCGACGACCTACGGGATCATCAAGCAGAGCGGAGGAGCGATCGACGTCGAGAGTCGCCCTGGCGAAGGGGCGTCTTTCCACATCTACCTCCCGAAGGCCAGCGAAGAGGAGGCGGTAGCGGAAGATGAAGAGCAGGAGGCTCCCTCGCCCGGAGGAGGCAAGGAGACCATCCTCGTCGTGGACGACGACATAATGATCCGACAGCTGGCGTTGCGCATGTTGACCGAGGGGGGCTACACCGTCCTGGAAGCGAGCTGTGTGGCAGAGGCGAGGCAACAGATCGAAAGCCACACGGGAGAGCTGGATCTAGTCATGACCGATGTAGTGATGCCCGAGGGCAGCGGGGTGGAGTTGGTGAAGTGGCTCTCGACCGAGCTGCCGAACATCAAGGTCGTCGTGATGTCCGGTCTGGGAGAAGAGGCGCTGGACGAATGGAAAGATGGGACGGTCTTCTTGGAGAAGCCCTTCCGGCAGAGCGGCCTCTTGGAGAGCGTCCGTTCGACCCTGGACTCCTGAGCTTCACGGCCACAGCGAGCTCCGGGCCTCTTCCATTACGGCGACGCGTCCATCGAGGTGAGCTTCGGAGACGGCTTCCGCTGCGCTGGCGGAAACACGAGCAGGCTCAACCCAGCCCTCTTTGCCTCCACTCAGGGTGACATCGCGCGCCCGCTAGATTTCCAATCAACCCCTCTCTTCACCCTCGCCGCTGGAGACCTGCTCGTAGCCCAGCTCTGGTACCGCGACACCGCTGCTGCTGGCTCAGGCTTCAATCTAAGCGACGCCTTAGTCGTCACATTGCGCCCCTAATTAGGAAGGCTCTTTTCGTGAGAGCCTCTCTTATTCGCCTACTTAACTGATCAACCCGAACGGGGCTAAAAAAGGCCCTAAAGAGGTCTTTAAGGGCCCTTGCGTTCCAAGCCCGAACCGAAGACAATCCCGGGCCAAAATATAGGTCAGAGTGCACAGCGCTCGGCCTAAGCCCAGGCCCATCAACCGGCCTGATCCACCTCAGGCTGGCTCGATTGGCCACACAAGACCACTCATATTCAAGAAGGATATCACTCATGAAGAATCTCATTTTCACCCTCGGCTGCTT
>JAPKBY010000291.1 GCA_028823185.1 Planctomycetota bacterium | reverse complement strand
ATTTATTGCAATCCCCTAGGAAATCAGCTCAGAGCGACCACTTGCCCCCGAAGGGTCCTGGGAGTCGCCACCACCCTCACGATTTGCCGCTACTGAGCCCGCTTAGGCCGGCTCTTCATCCCCAGAGAGCCCGACCTCATGGTTGTGCGTGGCGTCGTGTCCAGCGTCGTGTCCAGCGCCTTCTTCAGCGCCTTCCGAAGAGAGCTCTGCGCCCTCTCCATCCTCCTCAAAATCACCGTCAAGTAGGGTCGCAAGCTCACCGCGCAAGGCGTCCAGCCGCTCAGGCTCAAAATCGTAGACAAAGACGCGCCACTCCTCTTTGTGACGCGGCCTGCGGACTAGCATGGCCTCCCCATCCTTGCCGCGCTGCACCTTGAGCAGCTTCAAGCGTCTCTTGCGCATCAGCATGAGGCAGAGGAGATAGCGCAACTCCCGAATCTTGTCCTCGCTGCGCTCCTCTAGCTGGAAGAAGAGCCTCTCGATCAGCTCAAAGTCGAGCGCCAAGGTGTTCTTGCCCTTCACTTCGCGGCGAGTCGCCCACCAATAGATCGCGTCGGAAGGTTCCTCCCAACACTCGGGGTGGAAGTCCTCCCTGACTAGTTCATCGTCGGCAAATCGCACCTGAGTCAACAGACGCTCTCCATCAGTCTCAAACGCACGCTCACATTTGGCGCACTCTCCGCGGAGTCTTCGAATCTTCCAATCACTCATGATGTTCTCCGGATCCTACGGCAGCAGAGCCTCCGACCCTACCCTTGTCTAGAGTCCTGCAGCTCTAACCACACCCTCCGCCATGCGCGAGGAGCTAGATCTTGCTTAGTCTTTGTCAGCCACCTCAACGCAGCTTGGACGTTTCGCAAGCGTCCCAGCCCAGATCCCTGTCTCACCACGCGCTCGAGGTGATTGATGAGCGCAGGAACAGCCGCCCTGTCGCCGAGCTCTGCGAGAGCAATGCAACAAGCGTCACGAACCTCCTCATCGGCATCACCAAGACCACTCGTGAGGGCCCCACGCACCCTTCGAACCGCCCCAGCCCTGTCAGCACGAGAGCGCAGGCTCCGCGCGGCATTGACCCGACAGACCCACATCGGATCGTCCCTTAAGACGCTCTCAAGCCGCTCAAAGACCTCATCTTCACGTTCCCCAGCGAAGGCGAGCTCCCCTAAAGCGCTCGCTGCCCTAGCTCTAGCGCTCGCCGGAGCGCCGCTCATCACAGCCGCGAGAAGCGGAGCTGCGCTTCGCTCTCTACCTTCAATGAGGGTCTCTAAGGCGAGGTGCGCTCCAATCTCATTCCCAAGCAGCAACATCTCAACGAGCGGCTCAACAGCCACCTCACCGAGCTCAAGAAGTCCCCAGCGCGCGCGCTCGAAGCGCCCGTTGAGTTGGCCGATGGAAGACACGCCTTGTGAGCGATAGCTCGCGACCATCACCACGACCAAGTCCTCCGCCCAGAGGCGAGCCAACCCAGGGTCTTCCTCTAGACCTATCGAAGCCAGCTTGAACGGCTCTGGGCCCTCGCTCCATGCGCTGAAGAGCGCTCTCCGCTCATCAGCGCGCTCAGAGGGAGCTTGACCAGCCCCTGCACACGCAGATGTGAGAGCGATCAACAAGAAGAGTCGCCTCATCACTCCGGCGCCTTTGAACTGGAGCACTTCTGATCCCAGGCCTCTTCTGCGAAGCCCGCCATGCGCTCCTCATACCACGCGCCTTTGGAGACGCTGCTCGGCGCGCCTTCAATTCTCACGGCCTCATAATGTTCGAGCAGCTCTGCAGCGCGCTCATGGGGTCGCACGACGCGCGCGCTCCAGACCTCCCGCTCTAACCTTGAGAGCTCCGCTGGTGAGCGTGAGAGCTCATCGAGGCAGGCCGCGAGGGACTCAACACTCTGCGACTCATAGAGCAGGCACCCGCCCTCCAAAGCTCGCTCAATGAACGCCCCCGCTGCCGGTAGGACCGCAGGCATCCCGCACAGCCGCGCCTCATCGAGCACTAGGCCGTGGCTCTCCTGAGCCCTCGTCGCGGAGACCATCACGTGCGCCCCTGTCACAGGATGTTCGAAGAGTTGATCTCGCTCATACGCTCCGTGCCACTCCACGCTGAGGTTGGGGAAGCGCGCTCGCTGCTCCGCCAACCAGCCATGCTCCTGTTCCCGACCGGCCAGCTCCACACGCACTCGCCCTGGATTTAACCTCGCAGCAGCAGCCAAGAGGACATCGATGCCTTTGAGCACTGAGACCTGACCCCAGGCCCCGAGGACCAACGGTCGCCCATCCACCGGCGGCTTCGGTCGAGCTCGTTCTACAACATCGAGTTCACAAGATGGCCTCGAGACGAAGGGATCCAACTCTAAGCCGTGCGCAGCCCACGCTCGCTCCAAGGACTCACCGTGTGCCTGACTAGGGACCAACACGCGCTGCGCGAGCTCAAGCTCCCTAGAGAGCCCTCGTGTCCGCTCAGACAGGAGCATGTGTGCTTCACTTTGACTGACCCAAGGAGTCTCCGGGGGCAAGCGCTCGGCACAGCTGAGGCAAGGGTCTGCGGCTAAGGGCACCTCACAAGCAGCGGAACCATCCGTCGGCACCCGAAAGGTCACCAAGCATGTGGTGAAGTGATCGTGCAAGGTGACCACGGCCGGTATGCGTCGCCGCGCGGCGACAAGCACCAGGTCTCTGCTGAGCCTCGTCCAGTGATGCACGTGCACGACATCAGGCCGCTCCTCTGCGAGGATCTCATCGAAGGCCACGGAGATCTTGCCGGATCTCGACTTCTGCCAATGATCGAAGTGAAGGTCTCCACGTGCGAGCGTGTGAACGCGAACGCCGCTCTCTTCCGTTCTCACAGAGTGCGCCACGCCGCCCTCTCCACGAGCGAGAGTCCCGGTCACGACGACGACCTCGCACCCAGCCCTCACGAGCGCCGCCGCGTCTGTCGCGACGACCAGCTCAGTGCCACCCAAGAGCTCCGGCGGGAACCCGTGCACAACCAACAAGACCTTCATTGGCTGCCCTCCCGCTCTTCTAAGACCTCATCGTAGACTTCGAATAAACGCTTAAAATGGACCTCTGCGCTAGCTGCAGCAGGGATCTCAACAGAATCTAGCAGCTCAGGCTTCAAGAGCAGCTCCTCAAGTCTACTTGTCAGAGCCGGGACATCTCCCGCAGGAAAGCGCCAACCACCGAGCGGTTCTCGCACAGCCTCAGCGAGGCCGCCGAGGTCACTCACGAGCAAGGGGACACCCGCGGCGCGTGCCTCTAAGACGACGAGCGGCAAGTTCTCAAACCACAAGCTAGGCAGACACACGAGGTCTGATTGAGCCAGCTCATGCGCGACCTCTTCTCTGCTGAGAACCCCACCACAGATCACGCCTGCGGCCTCCGCGCGTCGCTCGAGCTCGCCAGTGTAGTGCGCATCATGTCCTGCCGGCCCGAAGAGCGTGAGCTCTCCTCGCGCGC
>JAPKBY010000290.1 GCA_028823185.1 Planctomycetota bacterium | reverse complement strand
GGGACCTCATCGCGCTCAATCCTCCAGGCAGCGTCTCTCTTGAGCGAAGTCAAGATCAGCGCTCTCGCTGCCGATCTCTGAACGTCGAACTCCTCCTTCAGCGCGCCCTCTATCGATTCCGGCTCTCTCACCGCCGTCTCTAAATCATATGAGCTCTCTAAGCTCAGAGTCTCAGAGAGTGAGAGCCCGCGACTAGCAGAGACGAACACATCGTCAAAGCGCATCTCCACTTGACCTGAGTGTGGAGCCCAATTCGCGCTCAGAGAGCCGACCTCTGAGTCCGCCGTCCAGCTGAGTAGCGCCTCGGCGTCAAAACACCAACCGACCCACCAGAGCGGCCTCAAGGAATCCAAACGAGCTTTTGATCTCAAGTCGGATGGGCTAAAGAAGCCCTGCCCACCGAGCCACTTCTTTAGCGACGCACGGGCCTCCTTCGCGCTCACCTGGAATGGAAGGCTGGCCTCGACCTCCTCCAATGGATCCAAGCTCTGAACCAAAAGGAGAGGCTCTCCGCAGAAGCAACACGCAAACTCCGTCGAGCCTGCCTCATGAGCGAGGGCGGCGCTGCAGCCAGTGCAACGCAACAGGGAGGTGGGCACCGCTTGACCTGGATCGAGTCGTAACTCTGTAGGCTCCGCGCAGATCGAACAGCGCAGATCGCCTGCCTCAGTCGGCGTGCCACAACGAGAACAATCAACCGCGCTCATCGAAGTGCACCATCCAAAAGACCAGCGCTCAAGCTGTAGAGAGCTAAGAGAGCGAAGAGCACGCCAAAGGCAAAGAGCAGGATCTTCGTCCACGACTTCGGCACGCTCCCGACGACCTCACCGGTCTGACCGTTAAGAAGCACACGAACTTGCTCGCCCTTGGATCCATAACGCGCGACTCCTATCCATACAGGCAAGAGCACAAGGGAGGAGGTCTCTTCGGAGAATTCACTGCTATAGCTGAGGTCCACATAGCTATCACCTGGCATGAAGCCCGAGAGCTCTTGACCAAGCCTGGCCTCCGCCTCATGGCGCGCCTCAGCCAAGCAAGAGTCCAACTCCAAGGAGGCCCCCTCTGCTGACCAGCCTGCCAAGAGCCGAGGGTCATAACGCTTCATCGCTCTGAGATCGAAGGGCTCGACCGACTCGAGGTCAGCGTTCACTAAGCCACGAGATGCAGAGACCATCAGATCCATCAACCACGACTCATACCTCCCGCTCAGTGAACGCCACTCGGTGTAGGTCCTAACGCGCGTCCTTATGACTGTCCGACCCTTGGAATCTGTCGTCGTATAAGTCTCAACCCGTTGATAATCCTCACCGATGCTGACGGAGTAATCAGCGCTCCCTACGGCGCCGTAGAGCCAAGCCGGCACATAAATTCCATGCAGCTCCTCCAGGGCTGCCGCCTTAAAAGCGCTAGGAACGAAGAGTCCACTGCTCCCGATCCAACGGCGCAGCTTCTGTCTCACTCGGTCCATGCCCCAAACAAAGGGGATGATAAATTCTGGCCGCGGGCGATCGGCAGAGAGCGCATGCTCAACGAGAGAGGTCGACGCGCAATAAGGACAGCGCGCCGTCAACGAGCTGTCCTTTACGACGAGCGAAGCTCCGCACTCATCACAGCGAATCTCGAGCTCGGCGCTCTGCAAAATAGGCTCTTCAGCGATCATTCAGTACAGGTTGCACGACTGGCCCTCTCTGGGAAAGCCAGACAGCCAACAATCACCCCCAGGAGCACAATGCAATTTTGATTTTCCTGTTAGATTTAAGGTGGTATCGAACTGCAAATGCTCCGAATTCTCCACACATCATTGATAGCCGCTTGGCTATTTAGCACGCCTACATCCGCACAGGTAGTGATAAGCGAAGTCCAATCGGCCAACCATCAAACTCTCATTGATCCTGACGGAGAAGCTCACGACTGGATCGAGCTCACAAACCAAGGGCTACAAGCGATTGACCTCGCAGGCTGGGGCCTATCTGACAGCTCCAACTCACCCCATCAGTGGCTCTTTGGAGATGCGATCATCGCTCCTGGAGAACATCTCATAGTGAGAGCTTCGGGGCAGAACACCGGGCAAGGCCTCAGCTGGAACACGCTCATAGATGATGGCGCCCAATGGAGCTATCGAGACGGCCAGAGCAGACCCGCTGCAGATTGGCGAGACGAAGGCTTTGACGACAGCGCATGGACACAGGGGCCGAGCGGCTTCGGCTTCGGATATCCGAATCTGAACAGCATCACCCAAGCGGACACACTCTTTGCGCGTCATAACTTCACCCTCACACAAGGCGAGCTCGTGGCTGCACGCGAGTTCACGCTTCATATAGATTATGACGACGGCTTCATCGCCTATCTGAATGGGCATGAAGTGGCCCGATCAAAGCTCGGCGTTAAGGGGATAAGACCCCCAGCAGACGAGCTCGCCACGGATTCAAACCAAGGCGTCCTTCAATGGAATCAGAGCCCGGACCGCTTCAAGATTCACTTAGCGCACGACCTCCTCCATTCAGGCCAAAACATACTCGCCGTTGAAGTGCACAACGAATCCATCGGCGACAGCGACCTGTGCTGCACAGCGTTCCTGAGCGCGGGGTTCCCCCCCACGTGGCCCGGCCCCCTCCAAGCCAACCCGCTGCTGTCCTTCACAGATCTTGAGCAACACCTCAACTTCCGCCTAGACGCGGCAGGTGAAGATCTCTTCCTCACAGACTCCCAGGGCGTCCTCGTCGACCAACTCAGCACGGGTCGCCTCTACCTAGATCAGTCAATCGGTCGCTCCGCTATTGATGGTTCAACTCTCCTCCACTTTATGGACCCGACCCCAGGAGCAGCCAACTCAACAGAGGGTCGCCCAGGCTATGTGAGCGCTCCGACCATCTCCCCTCCATCTGGGCTGATGCGCAAGAGGAGAGAGATCCACCTCGACTCCACCACGCCAGGCGCACAGCTGCGCTACACGCAAGACGGATCTGAGCCGACGGAGACCTCCCCCCTCTACCAGGGGAATCTCTTTTTCCCCGGAGCCAGCACAGGCATGACTCCGCTGCGAGTCAGAGCCTTCGCCCCTGGCCTGTGGCCAAGCCGCGTAAGCACGGGGTCCTTCTTCACGCAGCTCCCGCACACGCTGCCCATCATCTCGCTAGTCACAGACCCAGAGAATATGTGGGGTGCTAACGGGCTCTACTCGAGCACCCACAGTCAGCAAGACAGACCTGTGCACATAACTATGTTTGATGAGAGCGGGAGAGTTAACTTCGCTCTCGACCTCGGCGCGAAGCCACATGGGCACGCCTCCCTGGGCTATCCCCAGAAGCCCGTCGCCCTGATCGCGCGCTCTGGTTATGGCCAAGGCTCAATAGAGCACCCAGTCTTTGGGCCCGATCACCCGCTGACATCATTCAGAAGGTTGCTCCTCAGAAACGCTGGCCAGGACTTCAACCGCGCGATGCTAAGAGACGGCCTCTGCGCAGAGATCATGAA
>JAPKBY010000289.1 GCA_028823185.1 Planctomycetota bacterium | reverse complement strand
ACCTCTCAAGTCGACAGGCACTACTCATGGCTCTGGGAGCTCTACTCCATGGAAGGAGAGGGCGGCCGCAATCACCAGCGCGGCTGGCTAGGCCTGTGGAGACGCGAATCGGACGAACATGAGATCCGTACATCCCTCGGCCCGGTGTGGAGCCAACGCACATATCGCAGCGAAGGCGTCCTCATCCATGAGAACTCGCTGCTTTTCGGACTCCTCCGCTGGAGAAGCAGCGAGCCGGAAGGCCTAGAGTATCTATCGCCAGCGTTACCTGGGCCCGGATGGCCCCTACGTTATTCAAAGGAGCTGCTCGAGCTCCCCGTGAATGACAGCGCCGCGAGCACCCCAGACGAATCGTGAAAGACGCCAGCCATATTCAACCGGCCGAAGAGGTCGTGATAGCCCCAGCCAAGGCGAGCGGCTTCACATCCTTCCTGAGAGCTGAAGGCGAGCGCGTCGAGCTCTTGCTCAGCACCCTCCGTCGCCTGGGACACATCGGCAAGCGCTCACGCCTCATCTACGAGCAGATGTTCCTCTCTGGAATTCAAACCCTGCACGTCGTCCTGCTCGTCGGGCTCTTCATCGGAATGATCGTCTCTCTGCAGACTGGAATCGAGCTCGCGAAGCTCGGCCAACAAGATCAGATCGGCACGATCGTGGCGATCTCGATGGCGCGCGAGATGGGCCCCTTCATCACCGCGACGATCCTCGCTGCCACCGTGGGCTCTGCCATCGCCGCCGAGCTAGGCACGATGTCAGTCTCAAACGAGCTGGACGCGCTCGAAGTGATGTCCATCGATCGCCTCAGCCTGCTCGTCCTCCCGCGCCTCGTCGGGCTCGCACTGATCGCCCCGCTGCTCACGCTCGTCTGCGACACGATCGGGATCATTGGCGGCGCCTTCGTCGCTCAAGCTCAACTGAACGTCGGCTATGAGATGTACCTGACCTCAGCCATCGACGCGCTGCGACCCACGGGCCTTCTCCTGAATGTCCCCAAAGACCTCTACGCGGGGCTCTTAAAGGCCCTCGTCTTTGGAGTCATGATCGCGACCATCGCCTGCAACGAGGGCTTCAAGGCCAAGGGAGGCGCCCTCGGCGTCGGTCGAGCGACTCGCGCTTCTGTCCGTGACGCCATCATCGGAGTCATCGTCATCAACTACTTCATGACTTGGTTCATGTATCAAGCCTGATGAGCGCTCCCTCAAACAACACAGCGCCGGTCATCCGCTTCTCGGATGTTCACAAGAGCTTCGGTGAAAAGAAGATCCTCGCTGGCTTCTCGATGGAGCTAGAGAAGGGCCAAACCCTCGCGATCATGGGGCCCTCCGGGGTCGGAAAGTCCGTGACACTCAAGCACGCTATCGGGATCCTGACACCCGACGCTGGCAGCGTAGAGGTCTTCGGCCAAGAGATCAGCAAAGCCACGCGCAAGGAGCTCGCGGAGATGCGCAAGCGCATGGGCTATGTCTTTCAAGAGGGCGCCCTCATCAACTGGCTCTCTGTTGGCGACAACGTCGCGCTCCCGCTACGAGAGAACACCGACCTTAAAGAGGACGAGATCAGAGAGCGCGTCCAGCGCCGCTTGGAGCTCGTTCACATCCCTGATGCCTGGGAGCTGATGCCCTCTGAGATCTCAGGCGGAATGAAGAAGCGCGTGGGGATCGCCCGCGCCCTCATCACAGACCCCGAGCTGATCCTCTACGACGAGCCAAACGCCGGCCTCGACCCTGAGATCGCTCGCTCTATCAACGCGCTCATCCGCGAACTGCAGGAGCGCCTCGGCGTCTCCTCACTCGTGGTCGAGCACCGCATCGATTGCATCCGCACTGTCGCTGACGAGGTCCTCTTCCTCGACGGCGGCAAGGCTGTGGTGCAAGCTAAACCCGAGGAGTTCTTCAACTCCTCTCACCCCCGCCTCGCACGATTCTTCGGCAAGGATTCCGCATGAGTACCCGCCTCAACACCAGCCGCACTCTCATCCTCGGCCTCTTCATCGTCAGCACGCTGAGCATGCTCGCGTACTACACGCTGTTCTTGAAAGAGTTCAGCTTGTTCAACGAGCAAGAGCAGATCACGATCACCTTCAACGAAGCACGCGGTCTGCGAGCCGGCGACTCCGTCCAGATCGCAGGTGTGCGCTGGGGCCGGATCGCGGCCGTAGAGTACAACGCGAACGCTGACATCGAAGATCGCATCACTGTGACAGCGACGCTCACTCAACCGGTGGAGCTCCGCGAGGGAGGGTCCTTTCAAATTCAAGACTCGACGCTCCTCGGAGGACGCGTCCTCTCCATCGACCCCGGCCCACCAGGCAACCCGGTGCTCCCAGAGGCCGGCCCGTATCACGGAAAGGTCGTCACCAGCCCGCTCGATGCGATGGGCGAGATCCTCTCGAAGAACAGCGAGAACTTCACAGAGACCCTCACTGGCCTGAATGAGATCGTCAACAACGCGCGCATCGGCAAGGGCGTCTTCGGGCAATTGCTCAACTCTGACGAGCTCGCTGAAGACTTTGCTGGCACGATCAAAGGAGCGCGTGGGAGCTTTGAGAACGTAGAGGAGATCACTCGTCAAGCCCGCGAAGGCAAAGGCACCCTCGGGAGACTGTTGGTCTCTGAGGAGCTCTACGAGAGCATCTCTCGCTCAGCGACCGAGCTCGAAGCGACGCTCAAGGACGCGCGCTCCATCGCCGCGGGGCTCGAGGCTGGCGAAGGCGCCGCCGGGGCGTTCCTAAAAGATGAAGCGCTCGCCACGGAGCTGCGCGAGTCGATCTCCTCCATCTCCGAGATCGCGCGCCGACTGAATGCAGGCGAAGGCGCCCTCGGTAAATTCCTCACCGAAGATGCGGTCTACGACAACATCCGCTCGATCTCAGACGACTTCGCCGTTGTCTCGGCGAAGGTCCGAGCCGGCGAAGGCACCGTCGGGCGCCTCTTGATGAAAGAGGGACTCTACATAGAGGTAGAACGCGCGCTCGGCTTGATCACTCGCAGCCTCGAGGAATACCGCGAGGCGGCCCCGATCACGACGATGACTCAGGTCCTCTTCAACGCCTTCTAATTAAGGCCTTCTAGAGCCCCGAGGACCTCATTTTTGCTCGACCCTCGGTAAGAGAGAGAGCGGCTTCAGCAAAGGCAGTGCCGAGCGGGCGTTGTGTGATCAAGCTGGATCTCGCACCCTAGGCGCATGCAAGCAACCCTCCTGCTCTTCCTCCTCGCGCTCCCCTCCCACCAAGACGAAGGTCAAAACGCG
Organism: Planctomycetota bacterium; assembly: GCA_028823185.1. Classification (GTDB taxonomy): domain Bacteria; phylum Planctomycetota; class UBA1135; order UBA1135; genus JAKVCE01. Next base: position 227 of record JAPKBY010000289.1, on the reverse strand, counting down.
GTTCAATCCAAGGTCCCTTCCAAGCTAGGCCCGACGATCGAGCGCTGCGCTGAGCTCCTCGTCGGCATGCAGGAGGATTACTCAAAAGCTGATGATGATGAGACCTACCTCCCGCGCGCCAAGGGTGAGGTCGAGTGGCCCTACCAAGGCGTCTACCGTATCCGCGAGGGAGGCTCCTATGTGATCCCCATGGGCTACCGCATCGGCGGCACCTCCATCACAGCGGC
>JAPKBY010000288.1 GCA_028823185.1 Planctomycetota bacterium | reverse complement strand
GCCAGAGAGGAGAGCGCGTGCTGTCTCAGCTGCCCACTCAACGATAAGGAGTTGCCCGAAGCCTCGCTTGGCTGCGCGGCGCTCGTCTTTGCGCAGGCGTTCAAGCTCAGTGAGTGCGGCGACTCGCTGCTGGAAGAGCGCGCGTGCGGGAGCTGCCAGCGCTCCGAGCTCTTGATTGAGTGAATCCGATAAGCGTCCGCGCCCCTTCGAGTCCATCGCTTGGTCCAAGCTCCTTAGAGCCCAGAGCGTGGAGGTGGCGCTGTCCTTCTCTTGTTCGATGAGGAGCTCAAGAAGCTCGCTCTCAATTTCTGTGCTGGGCTTCCAACGCAGGGCCTCTAAGAGGTGAACGCGTGCTTCGGCGCTATCGCCGCGCTCGATCGCGCGCTCGGCGGCGTTGCGTGCGCGCTTCCAGATCGGCTCACGCTCGATCAACTCCTCTTCGTCCTGTCCGAAGGCGAGGGCACTCCCCATGAGAGAGATCAAGATCAAGTAGCGAAGGTTCATAGCTTGAAGGGGGCGCAAGGGCTTGAAGGGCGCGCAAGGCACCCATCGCTATTCTAGCTGCCGATTCATATAAAGATCGCTAAGACAGGTCGGTGATCTATCGCAAAATGAGCCTGGGGAGGATAAGCCACCCAACGGGCCTCCACCAAGCCCCCGGACATCTCCCGTTCGATGCGGGCGCGTTCTTGCGGCGCCGTACAAGCTCGTCACGGCGCAGGAGGGCCTTTGGCTCGGAAAAGGCCCCCAAAGGGCTGTTTGTTCTACTTGATCGGTCAAGAATGAGACTTGGTAGGCATTTGCCCCAAGCTCGAATGCTTGTTCGACAAGCTACCCTTCTGAAATGTCCCTCCTCGGGCTACCCTTACTAGACTGGAGCAAAGCGCGAGCCATAGAGAGCCACTAGAGGAGTATCAAAAGAATGAACATGAGTTCCAAAATTCGAAACGCAGCCTTAATCGCAATCTTCGCCCTCTTGCCTCAGGGAGAGGCGCTCGCTCAGCAGCCTGAAGCCTACTGCGCTCTGCGTGATCCCGACCGGGAGTTGAGGCTCCTCATTCCCGACTATGTCGCGCGGACAAGTTGGGTCAGAACGATCGCCAAAACCCATCGTAAGGAGATCGAGGAAAAGGTGCCCTTCGACATTCACTTCGATGAACTGGGCAAGCACACGGTCTATAGAGTGACGAGCGAGAAAGGGACGCGTCTCGTTCACGTTCGCTCAGAGGCATTCAATTGGGGCCTAGTTCGCATCGCATGGGCGATGAATAGCGACCTAGAAATCTTGGACTATAGCTTTCAGCGATGCCGATCTCGCGCGGCAGTGAAAGACGAGGTGACCTCGAAAGAGGTGAAGGCGTTACTTACGAATAAAACAGCGAAGGAGCTCAAAGCCCTGCTCACGGAAAATGGGATGGCCCTCCGTGAGGGGAGTTCGAAAGTCTCGGCAGATGCGAGCGATCTCTTTCTCGTGATGGTTCAGAGTGCGATCAAAACAATGGTGGTGACGGATGTCGGTTGGCGAAAAGAGGTGAGGAACGAGAAGGCTCAGGAGCTCGCTACTTTGCACTTCGGGGTGGAAGCTTCGCTTGGGCCTGAGTTGTCTCCTTACACTCAAGATGTTGAGAGCGCGCTGAGTAAGGCAGGCTTGGAGGAGGCTGTGGCTTTCGATCGAAAGGAGCTGCTTCGCTGGAGAGTGCGACTAGCCGATAACAGCGCATCCGCTGGAGTCTATTCCACGCCGTGGAGCCTAGGGGGCCAGGAGGCCAGACTGTTCTGGGTGCTTGACGCTGAGTCACGTATCCTCGATGTCGTTGACTCAGGGCGGATGCTCAACGCAGAGATGGCGGCAAGTATGAATGCTCTGATCGGTCGTACATTCAAAGGCGATGAGACCTGCAGCCACGCCAGTGAGTTGTCGGCGCTCGAACTCTCAATCCTAAACGCCTCCGACTGAGCGCAACTGGCACGACGATGAAGATCACCTCACATATTGGAGCGCTCTTGGCGACCTCCACGATTCTAGGGGTCACTCTTATTGCAGGCGTATACACCGCCTTCAATGAGCTTCAAGATGTGGATGAGGGCACGTTTGCGTTGGAACTCCGGCAGAGAGACATCGCAGATCTAGAAGGCAATCTGAAGTTCTTTGTCCTCATCACAGATCTAGGGCAAAGCAGCTATTTGGAGAATAGCGCCGACGAGCTGCAAGGTCGAATCGAAGGCCATGTCGATCGGATAGGCGCGACGTCTAGCGACGTGATCGCTGCTCAGTTGGCCAAGATAACTGAATGCACAGAGGCGATCCTGGACTCCGTGCGACGCATCGCCATCTTGGAGCGCGCTAAAGATCCAGTTTCAAATGGGGCGGCGATCGCGAAGATCGAACAGGAGAACGATGAAGAGGTCAATCGGCTCATGGAAGGGTTCGAAGTGATCAAGACCGGGGTGAATGGGAATCACGATCGATACGTGGAGAGGGCGGAAGTCCTTCGTTCTAGGTTCATGTCGCTCCTCGTCTCGGCCGGATTTCTCTACCTCTTTTTGACCACGCTGCTGTGGCGGTGGACTTCAAAGACCGTGATCGATCCCGTGATGGAGCTGACGAAAGAAGCTGAGAAGGCGGAAAGCGGAGACCGGGAGATCAAACCGCTCTCAGATGGCCCCTATGAGGTGAAGGTCCTAGGACGGGCGATCTCTGGATTAGTTCACTCTCTAGGGCAGCATCAAGAGATCCTTGAGGAGACGGTCAAGATTCGCACCCAAGAGCTTGTTCTCGCAAACGAGGACCTCTTAGAGGAAATTATGCAGAGGGAGCGCGCTGAAGATGCACTTCGTTTGAGTTTGGAGAAGAAGCGACACGATCACAAGATGGAGGCGCTAGGACGGCTCGCCGGTGGCGTAGCTCATGACTTCAACAACCTCTTGACAGCGATCATTGGGTACTCGGATCTGAGCATCACTCGGATGGATGAGGATAATCCGGAAATAGAGAGCTTGAAGGAAATCCGGCTCGCCGGAGAGCGCGCCTCTGTACTCACCCGTCAACTGCTGCTCCTTGGGCGAAAGCAGATCCTCGACCAAGTGTATTTATCCCTCGGCGACGTAGCGATCAGCATGCAGAAAATCCTGCAGTCCATGCTCGGCGAGAATGTATCTCTCGTGATGGAGATTGAACCAGGCCTCCCATCCATCCATGCAAATCGGGGCCAGCTCGAGCAGGTGTTGATGAACTTGGCAGTGAACGCTCGCGACGCGATCGAGGGTGCCGGGACGGTCAAGGTTGAAATCGGCACGGGGGACCGAGAGGTAGATGGCGCAAAGCAAGTTCACCTCTATGTCGAGGATGACGGGCAGGGCATGGATCAGGAGACGCAGGCCAGGATATTTGAGCCTTACTTCTCAACGAAGCCGCTGGAGAAGGGCACTGGCCTCGGCCTCTCCATCGTCTATGGAATCATTCAACAGAACGGGGGTCAGGTTGAGGTGGTC
>JAPKBY010000287.1 GCA_028823185.1 Planctomycetota bacterium | reverse complement strand
TCCGTCTTCACCGAGCCCTTGCGCAGCGTCGTTGAGAGAGGCGATTCCCGAATCGATGCTGCCCATCTCCATCGCGCGTTGAAGCTGCTCGTCGGTGAGCCCTAAGTTATGAGAGAGTCGCGCTATTCGGCGTTCAAGCACTTCGAGCTTCCCGTCTTGGCTGTGACGGTCCTTCGTCATTTTCTTGAGAGCGAGGGCTAAGACCTCGCTGTCGCGACCGGCTAAATCGGGGAATTGTTCACCCATGGACTCGAAGATCGATTGCATCTTCCCCTTGAGCATCTCGTCCATGAGAGCGCCCATGGTGGAGGAGTCCAGCTTCTCGAGCTGAGCGGCGTCGTCTGTCTCTGTGGGCGCGGGCGCCTCATAGACTTGCCAACGGTCACCGCCTGCGTCTTGTCCGTCTTGGCAAGCTCTCGTCGCCCTCTCGATGAGCGCTTCAAGGTCTCGCTCTTTCTCTGGTTCGGCGATGCCGACCGTGACCGTGATTGAGACCTGGGGACCATCTGCAGCGAACTCAAGCTCGCGCGTGGCGGACAAGAGTCTGTTTGAGATCGACTTTGCGCCGACCTCTGTGGTGTGGGGGAAGAGCGCTAGGATCCGGTCTCCCATTAGGCAGCCGAGGTAATCACAGGAGCGCGTTGATGCAGTAAGCAGCCGCACGACCTCCTCAATCACGTGGGCCTTTGAGTCATGCCCGTATATGTCTCCCAGAGATGCGATGCGGTCCACGCTGACCGAGATCAGGACCATCCCGTATTCATAACGCCTAGAGCGTGAGAGCTCTTTCTCCATCAGGCTTCGGAGCTCCTCTGGTGAGAAGAGTCCCTGCTCTGAGGCTGTGAGGCTAGCGAAGGGCTGAAGAGGCATCGGGGGGATATAAGACGAGAGAGGTGAGCACCAAAGGGGTTGCTTGGCGCATTGAGATTCGCTCTCTCTCTTCGACCCGGACTCGGGTGAGTCTTAAGAAAAACACTCTCCTAGTGGAGAGATCCTTGTCCCAGTGGCCCATGAAGGGGGGAAAGAGGCCTCATGGCCACTCTAGGGCTACTCGGAGCGAGATTTAGGGGACCGTGAGCTCTGAAAAGAGCTGCTGTGGGAGCGCCTGGTCGCGCAAACGTTCGCGGAGTCGCTGCCAGCGCTTGGCGACCGCCTCAGGGCCTATGGCTAGCCTCTCTGCGGTCTCTATGTAGGTGAGTCCTTCCAGTCCGCAATGAATGACGAGCTTTCTGTCTTCATCATCGAGCGCACGGATCCATTCCGCGCACTTGCCAAGGCTCTCATCGCGCGCGACTCGCATGGTGATCCGGGTCGCGTCATCGGGGACGCCGTCTAGCACGAGGGCTCGGGTGTTGCCGCCACCACCGGGCATGGCGCTGGGGTCTTTTAAGGTCCTTAAGGCCTCGTAAAGGACGTTTTTGGCGACTCTGAAGATCCAGTAGCGGAAGGAGCCGTTGTCTGGATCGAACTTCTCAAAGATCTTCCAGGCGCGGCACCAGACCTCTTGGACGACATCCTCAGGGCTGACGTGCTGACGAACCTCCCGGCGGATTCGGATCTCAGCCCAAGTGAAGAGCGCGGGTGCGATCTTCTCATAGAGGGCTCCGAAGCTGTTTGCGTCGCCGGCTTTGGCCTCTCGAGCGAGGCGCAGGGTTTCGGGCTCTTGCTCCGGGATACGCCCTGGGTCTACAGGCTCAGCTTTGTCATGGGGCGCGTTCACGGCCGAATCCTAGCAGTTGAGCTCTCTAGACTCCCTCGAAACTGAGGCTGATTGGGGCTTAGACCCTCTGCATGCCTAGAATAAGCGCGTGGTGCCTGCTGCTGATCGCGATGTGACTCGCACATCTCTCCCCAAAGAGATGGGCGTAGGGGTTGAGCCCGAACTGCTCGATTTCACCGATCTCTTCTTTGAGGACTCCTTGGAGGGGAAGGCGAGGCCGTTGGCTGATTACTTGGCGAGGTTCCCGCGCGCGGAGGCGGCGGTCGCGCGCGAGTGGTTGAGGTTGATGGGGGTCGAAGAGGGAGCGGAGATCAATCCATCTGACTCCGAAGATCACGGCGAGGATCGTGTCGGTCACTACAAGCTGATCAAGGAGCTCGGGAGAGGTGGGCAAGGAGAGGTGTGGCTCGCGCAAGACACACGGATCGCTCGCCAAGTGGCTCTCAAGTTCATGCCTCAAGGCTTCGGCCTCATCAGCGAAGACAAGAAGGGGCGCTTCCGCCGCGAGGCTGAGGCCATTGCGCGCTTGGAGCACCCGGGGCTCTGCAGGATCTACGACGCAGATGTAGACGCTGACTCTCCTTGGATCGCGATGCGTCTCGTTGAAGGGGAGGCGCTCTCCGCTCGGATTCATCGCGCGAAAGAGGAAGAGGAAGACTCGCGGAGCAAAGAGGTTCTGCCTGTGAAGCCGGTGTCGAAGCCAGAGCTTCATCGCTTGCTGCGCTTCTTTGAGCGCTCTGCTCGTGCGCTTCATGCCGCTCATGAGGCGGGCGTGATTCACCGGGACATCAAGCCGGGAAACTTGATGGTCACTCCAGAAGGAGAGCCTGTCTTGCTCGATTTTGGCATGGCGCGCGGCGACGACTTGGGGCTCCAAGAGCTCACCGCCTCAGGCGATATCTTCGGGACGCCATCCTATATGGCCCCGGAGCAAGTGCGCGGGGCTTCAGATGAGATCGATGTGCGCGCAGACGTCTGGGCGCTTGGAGTGACCCTGCATGAGGCGCTCACTCTAGAGCGTCCCTTCGTCGGTCAAGGCACCGCAGATATCCTGACCTCTGTCATCTCAAGCGACCCGAGCAAGCCATCCGAGCAGAACTCTATCGTCACGGACGAACTAGACGTCATCGTCGCGACCGCCTTGGAGCGTGATCTGGAGCGTCGCTATCCAACAGCCTTTGAGCTGGCAGAGGAGCTGCGCAGGATCTGCGAGTATGAGCCGATCCGCGCGCGCCCTGCAGGGCCCTTCTTAAAGCTCGCCCGCTGGGCGCGGCGCCACCCGGCGCTGGCTGCGTCCGTCACGATCTCGTTCCTCTCCTTGAGCGCGGGGCTCATCGCGACAACTTGGCTCAGGGCCAAAGAGCAGGTTGCGCTGGACCACGCCCTGGGGAGGCATTTGGCTGAGCGGAGCGGCACCCTCTTGGACTCAGATCCAAATACGTCGCTCGGATTGGCGATCGATGCAATGGAGCTCTCGGCGCACGAGTTCACGAGGTCGACACTCCTCAAAGCAATGACAACTCACCGCCTCGCGGCGAGGTTTAGTTGTTATCCATCGAGGCAGTTCACGGACCTCGACATCTCTCCTGACGGAAAGCTCCTGTTGATGGCGGTCAAGGGCCACACAGGCCGAGTCTTCGACATCGACCAGGACGAGACACTCTTCGATCTCGAGGCTCATGACTCCGATCTCATTCGAGCGAGCTTCGTCAAAGGAGGTCTCGAGATCGTCACGGTCTCAGAGGATGGGCTCGTCGTACGATGGACTAACGAGGGCAAATTGCGT
>JAPKBY010000286.1 GCA_028823185.1 Planctomycetota bacterium | reverse complement strand
GCGCTTCGAGGACTACGCTCGTGGTTTTGGCCCGCTGCTCGTTGATTGGTACGGGACTGATCTTGTGGCATGCATGCAACAGATCTCTGCAGCGGAGACTGACGCGCCCTTGCTGGCCGAGGCTCTCGGCCGCACAGGCAGCGGATCTCGGCCTATGGGAGACGAGCGAAACTTAGCCAGCGTCGAACTGCGCTTCCTTTATGACATCAGGCTCGTAGAAGGGGAGGAGCACTGCGAGGCCTTCACCCGTGGAGTCGGATGGAGACTTCACTGGCTCTTGCACAGGACAGTTCTGCAGCCATGGCGTGCCTCGGACGTCATAGCCGGAGCTCCAGCGCAGCTGCAGGCTAGTTTTAGAGCCGGCTACGAGGCGGCCCGTTCTCAGGGCCTCCTCGCTAGCAATAGCTGAGCAACTCCTCAGTCTGCGTCGTAAGTCGGGATCTGCAGCTTCTTCGCGTCACGCTGACCTCCAGCCTGTCGCTGCTCGTATGAGTAAGCCCAGTCGGAGCTCTTAACGCGAGCGAGGTAGCGCCTGCGACGGGCCTTGATCTCGAAGAGGTCGCCGATGAGCTCTGGGTGAGTGATCATTGCCCACAAGCGCTCCATCTTGCGATGAAGCTTAGGCCAGAGACCCTTCGTCGCGAGCGCGTGACGGTGAATGATCTTCTCACGCTGCTCGTGCAATTCTTCGTGTGTGAAGTTGGGGTGCTTGAAGGACTCGGTGGAGTGCCAGTAGTGGAAGTCCATCTCGGCCACATCCTTTGTCAGGTAGGGCTTCAACTGCTCGTAGACCTCTGTGCCCGGGATCGGCTGCAGGATAGAGCAGCAGACAGCGTCAGGCCTAGTTTCGCAGATGAGCTCTTCTGTGAGCGTGTGATCTTCGCGGGTGTCTTCAGGGAATCCGTAAAGAAGGAAGAACTTGAAGTACATGCCGACCTGTCGGTTCAGCTTGGCGCCGATGCGAACCTTCTCGGGCGTCACGCCTTTTTTCATCGTGACAAGGACGCGAGGGGAGCCGGACTCAAGTCCGTAATAGATCTTTACGCAGCCCGCCTTTCGGAGCCAACGAAGCATCTCGAAGTCCATCGTGTCCACTCGTGACTCGCAGACCCACTCGAAGAAGAGTCCTCGATTGACGATCTCTTTGCAGATCTCGATCACGCGCTTGCGTTGAATCGTGAAGAGATCATCGAAGAGGATCAATTGGGGCGGGTTGTAGACATTGAGGATGCTCTCCATCAGATCGACAGTCTTTGTCGGGCTCATGGCTCTGTACTGACGGGGCGTCATCTCTGCATCGCAGAAGGTGCACGCATAGGGGCAGCCACGGCTCGTGATCGCGGTGACTCCCGGGTTGACCATCAGGCGCATGTAGCGCGGGATGTCCCAGAGGTGATAGGCGGGCAGGGGGATGTCGTCCATCTCCTTGTAGAGGGGGCGTCTCTCCGTCACCACCTGCTCGCCATCGCGCATGAAGGTGATTCCGCGAACTTCATCCCAGCGCTCAGGCTCATAGATCACTTCGAGCAGCTCAGGCAAGGTCTCGTCGCCTTCGCCTTGCACGCAAATGTCCGCAGCATCTGCGTCGAGGAAGAACTCTGGGTTGGTGGTCGGGTGAGGGCCGCCCAGGATGACCGGCTTTCCGTGCTCCTTCTTGATGATCTGGCCTAGCTCACGCGCGCGCCTAGCGTTGGGCGTCAATGAACTGATTCCGACGACGTCTGCCCATTCGAACTGGGCGGTCAGCTCAGCCATGGACTCGATGGAGTCGTCACGTAAACGAACTTCGTAGCCTTTGCCCTCAAGCCAGGAGGCGAGGATGCTAATGCCGAGCGGGGGGTAGATCTCGTCTCGGGCAAGCTCGCCTTTGAGCACTTCGTCGTCATCGAATATTTCCTGCGCCTGCACCCTTAGGTTTTGGGCTTTGGCATAAACGAGGACGATCTTGCTGGGATTTTTGGAAACCATGTGGCTATTGAAGAGGTGTGTTGGCGAGAGAGTCTCACGTTAGCTAGAGAGTTCATGGGGTCGCATGTGCCGCCCAATAGTTCTCAACTTCCCGCCTTATCGGATTCTAGCACCCCTTCGGCTCAGGGCCAATCCGTCCCGTTCAACTGCTTTGTGTCTCCTGGACCGGATCTGGGTCAGAAACAGGCAATTACTGATGCTTTGGATGCGGTTTAGGTGTCGCTAGAATGTGCCGATGGCAAAAAAGAAAAAATCATCCAGTGAAACTGCAGAAGACACAGCTGGGGCCCTTGAGGGCGGGTTTGATGCCAGCCTCGCTCGGCTTGAAGCCCTGGTTGGAGATCTGGAGGGTGGGGAGCTCGGCCTCGAAGAGGCTATGGAGCGCTTCGCAGAGGGTGTTTCACTCCTAAGTGGGTGCCGAGATGCTCTTTCTGGTTACGAGGCTCGCGTAAAAGAACTCTCTGCTGAGGCTGAAGCTGGCCTCAGCGCCTTTGAAGATGACGAGGAAGTGGATTGAGCACCTCAAGTGCGGGCTCGAAGAGCCCTCTGGAAAATTGGCTTGAAGAGTCACGCTCTTGGGCTGATTCAGAGCTCGAAGCGGCTCTCAATTCTTTGAGAGGGGCTCCCTCTCCACTTTTTGAGGCTATGCATCACGCATGCCTTGCCGGCGGGAAGCGCTTGCGACCCGCTCTGACGCGCTTGTTTTGTGAGAGTGCAGGCGGGGACGTCTCGGCAGCCGTGCTTCCATCTGTCGCCATCGAAATGGTCCACACCTACAGTCTCGTACACGACGACCTTCCCTGCATGGACGATGACGACATGCGCCGTGGGGAGCCCACAGTGCACAAGAAGTGGGACGAAGCTACGGCAGTCCTCGCGGGCGATGCCTTGCTCACAGAGGCCTTCTCAGTCCTCGCCGCGCATCCACAGGCGGGGCCGCTAGTGGGGATCCTTGCCGCTGCGTCTGGGGCGCTGGGCATGGTCGGCGGTCAAGTCTCTGACCTCGGTGTTGATTTAGCTGCTCTCAGAGAGAGTGAGCGCTTACCGGCTGTTTTGACCGTACACGCGACTAAAACCGCGGCGCTCTTCGGCGCTGCTTGTGAGATGGGTTGCGTCGCAGGCGGCGGGACTGGCTCAGAACACGCGCGAGAGTATGGCTACCAGCTGGGGATGCTCTTTCAAGCCACCGATGACGTGATTGATGTCACAGGCACCGCAGCGGGGATTGGCAAGACCCCAGGCAAAGACGCTGACCTTGACAGGCCGACCCTAGTCGCAGCTCTTGGGCTAGACGGGGCCAGGGAGCGCGCTGAGCTGCATGCCAAGGCAGCCCTTACCGCGGCCGCAGGCTTTGGCCTCAGCAAAGAGCACCTTGCCTGCTCGCTAGTCGGCTTCTTGACCTCTCGAACGCATTGAGCCCGGTAACGCGGTTGGAATTTAGGGTCCATTGACCCACACTATGTCACCAGTCGGCCCCATGGCTTGCTGCTCCCTTCTATGAATGACAACAGCAAGACGGTTTACCCGACGCTAGATCTCATCAGTTC
>JAPKBY010000285.1 GCA_028823185.1 Planctomycetota bacterium | reverse complement strand
CGGGTCGCGCGAGTCTCAATGACCATCTCAGGTCGCGCGACCGCGCACCAGAGCTCTCTGGGGACAGGAATTTGGACCAAGCGGCGAGGCTCTCCAGGAGGAACAAAGACGAGCCCGCCTGCGAGCGATGGCGCGACATTGTCCACGCAGGCAGCGCCCGTCGCAGCAGCCTCACCGGCGAGTGCATATGGAAAGAGTTCTTCAAGGCTGAGCGAATCATCCAAGAGCGCATTGGCTGCCACCACCGCAGCAGCGGCTGAGGCGCCAGAGCCGCCGAGGCCGCTACCGAGCGGGATCCCCTTCTCGATCTCCAGCTCAAAGCCCTGCTCTAAGCCGAGCTGCAAGCGCATCGCGTCGAGCGCTGCGCCCGCCGTGTTCTGAGCAGCGTCTCGCGGGAGCTCCGTCACCACACCAGTGATAGCCCGCACGCGCACCGTGGCCTCATCGATGAGGCGCACGCGCACGCGATCGCCTAGACCTGTGAGCGCGTGGCCCATGAGGTCAAAGCCCACCGCGACGTTGCCGACGCTGGCAGGCGCGAAGGCCTCAACCCACCCGCCGTCTTGGAGCGGCTCGCTCAACCGAACTTGATGCCCTGCGCGAGCGGCAGCTCAGCCGAGTAGTTGACGGTGTTGGTCTGCCGGCGCATATAGCCCTTCCAAGCGTCAGAGCCTGACTCGCGGCCACCGCCGGTCTCTTTCTCACCGCCGAAGGCGCCGCCGATCTCAGCACCAGAGGTGCCGATGTTCACGTTGGCGATCCCGCAGTCGGAGCCCGTGGCCGAGATGAAGCGCTCAGCGTCGCGCATATTCATCGTGAAGATGGATGAAGAGAGCCCCTGCGGGACAGCGTTGTGCTTTTCAATCGCATCGTCGAGGTCCTTGACCCGGATGATGTAGAGGATCGGCGCAAAGGTCTCTTCCTGCACCGTCTCATAGTGGTTCTCAGCTCGGACGATCGCGGGGTTCACATAGTGACCGCCGGCGGGTGTCTTATCGCTGGAGTAAGCGCCGCCACCATGGATGATCTCTCCGCCCTCCGCCTGAACAGCTACGAGCGCCTTATCCATAGCCTCGATGGCGCCTGCGTCGACGAGCGGGCCGCAGAGGGTCGCCTCATCTGAGGGGTCGCCGATCTGAACTTGTCCATAAGCGCGAATGAGGCGCTCTTCGACATCATCAGCGATGGACTCATGAACCAAGATGCGGCGCGTGCTGGTGCAGCGCTGGCCAGCCGTGCCGACCGAACCGAAGACGATGGCGGGGATCGCCATGTCAATGTCAGCGTCATCCATAACGACCACGGCGTTGTTCCCACCGAGCTCCAAGATGCTGCGACCGAAGCGCTCAGCGACCGTGGCGCCGACGCGTCGACCGACACCTGTCGACCCCGTGAAGGAGACGAGCGGCAGGCGCTTGTCTTCGAGCATCTTCTGGCCGACCTCGCGTCCAGATCCGACGCAGAGGCTCGCGAGGGCTCCGAAGCCCTCAGCCTCAAGGACGGGTCGCACGACATTGATCAAGCCGATGCCGCACAAGGGCGTCGAGCTAGAAGGCTTCCAGACGCAAGCGTCACCTGCGACATAAGCGAGCGCAGCGTTCCATGCCCAGACAGCCATCGGAAAGTTGAAGGCGGTGATGATCCCGACCGAGCCGAGCGGGTGCCACTGCTCGCGCATCGCGTGAGCCGGACGCTCCGAGTGCATGGAGAGACCATAGAGCATGCGAGATTGACCGACCGCGAAGTCGGCGATGTCGATCGCCTCCTGAACTTCGCCCCAGCCCTCCTGAAGGATCTTGCCCATCTCGGCTGTGATCAATCGGCCGAGCGCGTCCTTCTTCTCGCGGATAGCGTTGCCCATCTTGCGAACCACCTCGCCTCGAATAGGGGCCGGGACTTCACGCCAGCGAATGAAGGCCTCCTGGGCCGCCTCCATGACCTGGTCATACTCAGCAGCTGTAGCCTGCTTGACCGAGGCGATCACTTCACCAGTAGCGGGGTTTCGGCTCTCAAGCAGCGCACCAGAGGTCTCCAACCACTCACCACAATAGGCGCCGGAGTTGATGTCTTTGATACCGAGTTCGCGAAGGAAGTCCATGTTTCTTAAAGGGCAGAGAGGTTTGATGCGGCCAGAGAATTCAGCGGGAGAGGATAGCGGTAAACGCCCAGAAACGCCCGAGCCCCTTCCGACTCACAGCCCTAAAGCCAAAGATGTCCCCATCCGCGCGCATCGAGGCTGACATCCGGGCCCAGCATCGTTATCCTCGCGCGCGAAATGGCCGACAAGATCATCTACCAATTGCAGGACCTTCGGAAATCGTACGGACAAGACGAGATCCTCAAGGGCATCACCCTCTCATTCCTTGAAGGCGCCAAGATCGGCGTCATCGGGCGCAACGGCGCTGGCAAGAGCACGCTCTTCCAAGTCATCGCCGGGGTAGACAAACAGTTCGAAGGCACAGCCAAACCAATGGCAGGCCTCACGACTGGCTTCCTCTCCCAAGAGCCGCAGCTCGACGATGAGAAGACGGTCGCTGAGAATCTAGAGGTCGCTGTCGCTCCGATCCGCGCACTCGTCACTCGCTACAACGAAGTCGCTGATCTCATGGGCACAGTCACTGACGACGACGAGATGATGAAGCTCGCCGACGAGATGACAGAGCTCGACGAGAAGATCGTTCAGAAGGACGCGTGGAACCTCGACGGCCAGCTCGACCAAGCCGCCGCAGCGCTCTGCCTCCCGCCCTTCGAGGCGCAAGCGTCCACACTCTCTGGAGGCGAGCGACGACGCGTCGCGCTCTGCCAACTCCTCTTGAGTCAGCCCGACATGCTGCTCCTAGATGAGCCAACGAACCACCTCGACGCCGAGACTGTCGAGTGGCTCGAGAAGCACCTCGCCGAGTACCCCGGCATGGTCCTCCTCATCACCCACGACCGCTACTTCCTCGACAATGTCGTCGACTGGATCCTCGAGATTGACCGAGGCCTCGCGATCCCATGGAAGGGCAACTACTCTGATTACCTAGAGCAGAAGAGCAAGCTCCTCGACACAAGGAAGCAATCCGACGCGCGGACCGAGAAGATGTTCAAGCGCGAGCTTGAGTGGAAGAGCCGCACACCCGCGGCGCGCATGAAGCGATCTAAGGCTCGCCTGAACCGCTTCAAGGAGCTCCAAGACATGCGACCCGACTTCCAACTAGAGGAGGTCGACCTGCGCATCCCCCCGGGGCCCCGTCTCGGCGACAAGGTCATTGACGTACACAACCTCAAGAAGGGCTTTGGTGATCGCACGCTCATCGACGGCCTGAACTTCAGCCTTCCCCCGGGAGGAATCCTCGGCATCGTCGGAGCCAACGGAATGGGCAAGTCCACCTTGCTCAAGATGATCCTCGGCAACGAGACTCCCGACGAGGGAGAGGTCAATGTCGGCTCCACAGTCAAGATCGTCTACCTAGACCAATCTAGGCTCGTCCTCGATGACAACGCGACCGTCTACCAGAACATCACAGAGGGCAA
>JAPKBY010000284.1 GCA_028823185.1 Planctomycetota bacterium | reverse complement strand
CGCGCTCCTCGTCTGGGGCGCATGGCTCGCTTTTCCGCGCGCACAGGGGGGGAGCCAGGACCAGGCCTGAGGGTCGTAGTTGTCGATGCTTCTGCTAGCGCTGTGAGGCGAAGGCCCGGTTGGGGGTCAAAGGTGCGGGCGCTGGTTCGAGAGGAATCAGGGGCGGCTGCGCTGCTCAATCAAGAGCTGTCGGTTGTGCTCGTCGGGCGCGATGTCCTCAGGCTGCGAAGTGAATCTCTCCTCAACGGCGTGGGTTGGTTGGATCCCGTCTTGAGCGGGCAATTTGACGGCTCTGCTACTCAAATGGACGAGGCGATCGCAGGCATTGAGCCGGAACTGATGGATGAATCCCGTGCTCTTGGAGCTCTCGTCTTCGTGGGCGATGGGGAATGGAGCGGGGCGGATCCTGAGCCTCGTATTGCGCGGCTCGCTCGTCGAGGTGTGGAGTGTCGACGCCATGGGGTCGGCGTGGCCACGTGGCCAGACCTGGGGTTATTGGACCTCCGACTCCCAGTGAGGGTCGCTAGCGGGGAGTCACTGGCGGCTGAGTGTGTGCTCTCTTATTGGCCGACGGGGTTCGATGTGAGTGGCGAGCTGACTCTGATTCGCGTTGACTCCTCCGGGCGCTCCGAGCTCAAGCTCCCCTTGTCTCTGCCTTCGAAAGAGAGCTCGTGGACAGTGTCTGTTGACCTTGGACCTTGTGCCGACGGCCCCATTGAGGTGGAGGCCTTCGTGCGCCTCAGCTCAGATGGAGCGCTCTCCAGTGGGGATACGGTCAAGGAGAACGATCGCGCTAGGGCTCGAAGCCGGGCTGGCGGGCTTCTCCTAGGGCTCGCCACGGCGAGTGAAGAGCGTCTCGATTGGCTGAGAACCTGGCTAGACGGGGCTGGCGACGACGGCTTTCATTGGGAGTTTGCAGCCCCGAGCGACGTCGCTGAGCGTCTGTCTGGAGTGGACGTTTTGTTCAGCTATGACGTCTCTACGGCTAGCTTGCCCGAGGAGTGGCTCGCACCTTTCTTGAGGCGAGGCGGCGGTTGGCTCGCAGCCGGTGGATGGGGACTGCTCGCTGATTATTGGCCACGCGGCGTGGCTGGGAGCGCACCAGCGAGTGAGTTGCTGCCGCTGCGCCCCGCACAATCTGAGGTTCCCGAGCGTGAGGTGATCTTTTGTGTGGATGGCTCCGGGAGCATGTCAGGTGAACCCTTCGACAGCGTGCGCGCTGCGCTCTTAGAGCTTGTGCGAGCTACGCTCCCGAGCGACCACCTCAAATTACGCTTCTTTACCGGCGCTTTGGGACGTGAGATCGACCTCGGCGGTGGGGAGAACGATCGAGTCGAAGGGATGCGTCGCTTGTTGGAGGCGCGCGTTCCGGGTGGGTCTACAGCGATTCTCTCTTCGATGGAGCGCTTTGCTGTTCTTCGAGAGGAGAGCGATTTGCCCGCGCTGATCCTCATGCTCTCTGATGGCATGGACGACTCTGCCTTTGATGTCGAAGAGCGCTGCGTCGCGATCAGAGCGGCCTTGGCAGAGAGCCGGACGGAGCTCTCCGTCATCGCGATTGGTTCAGACGCCGACCTCGGGCTCTTGGGTCATCTCGCTGGAGGTGAAGAGCAGCTGCTGGTCGCCGAGGGTTTAGATGAGCTCGCGGAGCTGTTCCGTCAGGAGGTGGCGAAGGAGCGCGTACGTGACGGTGATCGCTCAGGTGTTGTTTTGCATTCCACTTCCTTGGGGGCCGATGAGGGCTCCTTGGCGCGTGCGCTTGAGGCGCTCGGTCCTATGCCTGGAGTTGAGCGGCTCGCTCGGATGGAGGCTCGTGATGGGGCGGCAGTGTTGCTGCGCACGGAAGAGGACCTCCCTGTACTCGGCTTGGGCAGAGTCGGTGAGGGCTGGGCCGCGGTCTTCCCGAGCCTCCTTCAGGAGGGATGGGCGAGCGATTACCTAGATTCGGCCGGCTTCTGGTCGCCCCTGATGCGATTCCTGGCTAGGCGACCTGATTCTGCTCGTGGTGCGCTTCGCCTCGACGTCGAGGGTGATTCTCTCGTCTTGCGATTAGGAGACGATGCTAGCTCTTGGCCTGCTGAGGTCGATGTTGAGCTCTTTGGGGTGTCACGCGATGGTGAGCCCAGGGTGATGGGTCGGACACGTCTCTCCATAGAGCCAGGGGGAGTGGCTGGCGTCCTAAATCGGAGGGTAGGGGATGCGAAGCTTGCCACTCATAGCGCTGGTGAGCTTTGGAGGTCGGTGTTAAGAGATCCCTTGAGCGGGGAGATCCTCGCGGAGATTCCTCTCGTCGCGCCGCTCTCAGAGGAGTTTAGGCCCTTTAGGGGGAGGCGATTGGCCGAGGGCAAGCTGGGCGGCACGCCAGATGTCGGGCCAGCGCGCACGGCCCTGGCTGTGGGCGCTCTCTTTGTGCCCGTGATGGCCTCAGCGCTGCTTTTATTGGCTGCTGCAGCGCTCTCGGGTAGATGGCGTTCTTCAGCGCTTTGAGCGCCTGAGAACAAAACGACATCTGGCTTAAGACCGCTGTGCGGAGCGGTCGACCTTTGTTGTGTAAGGGCTCGGCTTGGAGACACCTCCACCTCTTGGCAGCGCAGCCCTCTTTTCCACGCACAATATGTCTATTTCAATCTTCACCAAAGCGGCTCTCGGCGCTGTCATGCTCCTTCCCCTCGCCGCTGCCTGTAGCAGTCCGCCTACCGTTCAATTTGAGGGGCCTTGGCTGAGGCCCTCGCCCATGCTTCAAGACAAGATTGAGGCTAACGCACGCAGGATGCCCTGGACTCACGGCATGGAGAGGGTCGAGCTCGTCCGCTGGTTCTCTCAGGTAGGAGAGCCTGCTTACCCTGTGTTGTTGGAGCTCTGTAATGACTCTCGCCCCGATGTCGCCGGAGCTGCGCTAGGTGCGCTTGGGGCAACAGGTGACTCAAGGCTCGTTGAGGAGCTGCATGCCTTGCCGTGGCCGAGTGAGGATTGCATAGAGCTCAGGCTTGAGCGCGCTCGCGCCTTGATGAGGCTCGGTGACTTCTCAATGGTTGAGCACATGATCAGCGGCTTGAGCCATGAGCGGCTCTTGATCCGTGCGCTCTGCTCGCAGTCTCTTTACGAGGCAACGGGGAGACGCTTTGGCTTTGATCCTTCTGCTAGCGACGAAGATCGCGGTGAAGCGGTGACGCGCTGGAGCGATTGGTGGAAGCTCGCGACGACACCTAGCGTTGATCTCGCCCAGGCGGATCAGTCCTAGTAGGCGGTCGCTAAGCGGAGGCGACGAACGATCTCTTGAAAGCGTGGGAGCTCGCGCAGGCTGCGCAGGTCTTCATCCTTCAACAGGTAAGCGGCGTCGTCATAACCGAGATTGATTGAGAGTTCTAGCGTCTCCAGGGACTCGAGCGTTCGCTCGGTGAGGGCGAGGGAGCATGCCAGGTTGTAGCGCACAGTCGGGTCCTCAGGGAGCAGGCGCGTCAGGTGCCTGTCCAGCGCGAGTCCGCTTTCGAATTCACCCAAACGCGTGTGAGCTTGGGCCAGTTCTGCGA
>JAPKBY010000283.1 GCA_028823185.1 Planctomycetota bacterium | reverse complement strand
CATTCGGTCTTCTCTTAGCCCCGGTTGGGCGATTTCTAAAGCGTGCCCTTTCGATGAGAGATAGGAGAGATCCCTCAGGTTCCAGCCTGCCGATTTCGGCTCCGGATCTGGGGAGGTCGTGGCTAATATGCTGAGCAATCTGCTCCCGATCGGCGCGGCGGCGCCGTCTATCTCAACTGTCAGGGGCTGACCTGGGCGACAAATTCCTGAGAAGGCCACTTGGATGAAACGGATCTCGAGTTGCTGGACGATCCCTAGGTCCGGCGTGTCAGGGTCGAAGGTCTCTGTCCCCGTGTGGTAGCCGATGTCGAGGAGACCTTCTATGTGAACAGCTGAACCGTTGAGGACTCTGCAGCTGGTCAGGTGTAGGCTCTCGCCATAGAGCGCCGACGAAGAGAGCGGGTCTGCCACGCCCGATTCTGAGGCTACCTCTGTGTTGAATCCGCCGACGAAGCGCCGATCACTCTGTGCTCCAAAGCTCAGGAGATCTCCAGATCGACAGCTCCCGCTCCATGTGGTGAGTGCGGTGTTGGGACCGTTGCTCAAGTTATCTGTCGCACCAGAGCTGAGTGTCGCTTCGATCTGGATGTTTAGCGCATCCCCGGCGCTGCCGAGGTCAGCCAAGATCGTCCTGAGCCGTGCCGTGGTCTCCTCGTCTGCGCGAATGAGAAGCGGATTTGAGCCGGGCACAAGGGTTAGATCCGTGCGCCCAAACTCACTGGCCAAGAGCTGTGAGAGGAGGCTCGGTGCGATAAAGGCCTGAGGGGCCCGCCTGCTGACAGCCGGGTCTGGGGTCAAGGTGATGTGCGAGCCGGAGCTGAGCATCTCTGCACCTTGAGCTAGGTGGGGGGCTTCACAAATAGACGGGAGCGTGTGCGCACTCCAATCTTGGGGGACGGGAGCGAGCAGCAGCAGTGTTGTGGCAAGGTTCATGGCAGATTGGGTTGGGGGCCCTTCAA
This sequence comes from Planctomycetota bacterium, assembly GCA_028823185.1. Lineage (GTDB taxonomy): Bacteria > Planctomycetota > UBA1135 > UBA1135 > JAKVCE01. The sequence goes on along the minus strand of JAPKBY010000283.1, from coordinate 2,576 downwards.
TGTAGGCGAGCTTGAGGTGGGGGGCTACGTGCTCAATGCTAGATTGCGAGGAAATGTGGACCTGGGGGCCGCAATTCCCTATTCGTTGTCTATGGCAGATTCATGGTTGGAGTTTGTGGACGGGCTTGAAACTCGGCGGGTGCCCCTCGCGGGGATGTTGACTCGCATCGGAGGCGCGGCTTCTGACGTTGAGATCAAGGAGGTGCCAGCGGGTGAAATTCATGTTTGGAGCGACCCGCCGAAGGTCGTGATGGTCGCTGGAGATGCTCCGCTATTGGTCAACGGCGGCAGCGCTGAAGGTGGGCTCTTGGCTCATGGTGACAACGTTCAGTGGGGTGACCTCCGCTTTAGATTTCTGAGGGTGGCGAGCGCGCCTCTCCTTGAGGAGATTCCTGTGCAAGCGCCAGCTATGACGACTGCTGTGGCGGAAAGCGATGGCGGAGGACCTGCCTGGTCCCGTGTCCGTGCGGGGATGATGGTCGAGCTGGGGGCTGCAGATGCAGGGGCCGTAAGCCGTTGGCAAGAGGCCGTACGGCGTGGTGATTTTGCGCCTGATGCTTGCGCTCGAGACCTTTATGCTGGGACCGGTGTCGAGAACGATGACCCTCGTCTGATCGAGCGCTCGAGCCGCTTGTTGAAGGATTTCTTGATGTCTTCCACGATGGCGGGGAGAGGAGGGGTCAGGAGGAAGGCTCGCCAGGCGGGCAAAAAGGGGGCTGCGATCTTTATTAGTCAGATGCTCTTCTTGATCGTGAACGTGCTGATAATTGCTGTGTCTGCGCTCATCGTCAGGGCTCGGTGGCCTGAAGTCTCCTTCGACGCATTCTTCGACTCTATCTTGAACCGAGGATAGGGGCTCGAGTTCGTGACTGACCGGCTCTGATTCAGTACAAGTTCCGCACGCAGGACGATGCGGGAAGCCCTCTCCCCTCTTAGTCCGACCGAAGTATGGCAAGCCCCTCCTCCCAACCAGAGCTCTTCTCCTTAGCTCAGATTCAACATCTAATGCGTGTCGAATTTGGGCGAGCGCAGCGCTATGAGTATCCCATGGGGTGCTTCTTGGTGCAGGTGGATCGACTCGCTGAGCTCAGGGAGATGCACGGCTTCGAGGCTAAGGAGGCTGTCATGGCTTCGCTGGTAGAAGAGATTGAGAAGCAGACTCGAGACAGCGACCTCTTGGGGCGTATGCCTGATGAGCGCTTCCTCTTGGTCTTTCCTCACGTCCCGTCAAAGAGCGCTGCTGTGGCAGGGGAGCGACTCTTGGTCGCCATGCGTGAGAAGACTGTTCGTGTTGGAGATGTCGACCTGCGTGTGACTCTCTCGATGGGGGCAGGTTGGAGCGACGGGGGTGAGACCCTCTTCTTTGACGCTCTCTTGGAGTGCGCCGGAGAAGCGCTTCGTGCTGCTGAGGCTGACGGCGGAGACCGGATGGTGCTCCGGATTCCAGGCTCACAGGAGAGCTAGGAGATGAAGGTGCTCCTCGCGGATGACGAGGTGACCATCATGGTGACCCTCGCTGATGCGCTGAGTGATGCAGGGCATGAGGTCCTGACAGCTGAAGATACTGGGACCGCGCTCGAGCTCTTGGAGAGTGAGGAGCCCGAGGTCGTCTTGACAGATGTGCGGATGCCCGGCGCTGGAGGGATGGCTGTGGTCTCTCGCTCTATGGAGCTCGATCCACGCCGCCCCGTGATTATCATGTCGGGCTTCGCCTCACTCGAGAGCGCACAGGAGGCTGTCAATCTCGGCGCGAGTCTCTTTGTGCAGAAGCCCTTCCGTAACGAGGCGATGGTCTCAATCGTTGAGACTTGCGGGCGGCTGCGTCAGCTGGAAGAAGAGAACGAGCTCCTGCGTAGGCGCCTTGAAAGCAGCGAGGGCTTCGAAGGAGTCATCGGGACTTCGGCTGAGATGCGAGCGGTCTTTGAGCGAGTGCGGACCGTCGCGCCTACAGATGTGACAGTCCTCATTGAAGGCGAGAGCGGTACTGGGAAGGAGAGGATCGCGCGGGCGGTGCACGATCTCAGCCTAAGGGCATCTGGGCCCTTCGTCGCGCTCTCATGCGCGGCTCTTCCAGAGTCTTTGCTTGAAGCAGAGCTCTTCGGGCATGAGCGTGGCGCATTCACCGATGCTCGAAAGGAGCGAAAGGGACGCTTTGAGCTCGCGAACGGTGGGACCTTCTTCCTAGACGATATCGACGACATGCCGCTCGGGATGCAGGTGAAGCTCCTGCGGGTTCTTCAGGAGCGTTGCATCGAGCGCGTCGGAGGTGAGACTTCGCATGATGTGGACATCAGGGTGGTCGCGGCGACGAAGCTCCCGCTTCGTGATCTTGTCCGTGAGGGACGCTTTCGCGAAGACCTCTACTATCGAATTCAAGTCGTGCCGATTGAACTCCCACCTCTGCGGCTTCGTGAAGGGGATGTTCCAGCGCTCTTCGCTCATCTCATGGAGCGCCACAGTGGTGGTCGCAGCTTTGAGGTGAGCCGGTCTGCGATGAGAGCTCTTGAGCGCTATCCATGGCCTGGAAATGTGCGGGAGCTAGAGAACGCTGTTCAGCGAGCCATCGCTTTGGCTGG
>JAPKBY010000282.1 GCA_028823185.1 Planctomycetota bacterium | reverse complement strand
CTCAGGAGAGGAGAGCTTGAGCTCGCAGAAGAAGCGCTCGCCCGAGGCGAAGGCTTTGCGGTAGAGGAGCTCCTAGAGCAGGTTCGTCTCGCAAAGTTTGAACGGGCGGAGTTCTCCGCGAAGCTAGAGGCCGCTCTCGCTTTGACCTCGCCGCTTGAGGCGAAGAATGCGCTCAAGTCGCTCGTCGGTAGCGCGCCGAACCCCATCTCGAAAGAGGAGTTAGCTCTCGCTCGTAGCAGCGTCGCGGATCGCGCCGCGAGCGATGTGGCGTCTAAACCTCGCCGAGTCGTCGATGACTTTGAGTATCAGCCCGGCGAACCTCAATTGATCGTTGATCACGAGAACGCCTTCGTGGACGCCGGAGCACAGCTAGAGCCGGCACGACTGAAGTTGGTGTTCGAGAGTGTCGAAGCAGCTCGCGGGAAGAGATGTTGGGAACAAGCTCTAACGGAGCTTGAGATGGTGCTCCCACGCGCCGGATCGCGCTCCCTTGAGGTGAGAGCGATCGCGCTCGAGATTGAAAGAGAGGCAAAGCTGGAGCTCGCACTGGTTCTGGAAGAGTCACATCGAATTGAAGGCGCGAACGGAGTGTCCTCGGCGCGCTCATATCTTCTAAAGCAAATGGGTCGTTTCCCCGCAGCGGGCTCGCTCTCAGGCGCGAGCGATGAGTTGACACGTTTGAGCCGGGCTATCGGGCGTCGTAACCAGCTCGATCGCGGCGACTTTAAGGTGGTCGTTCGGGAGCCACAGGACCAGCCTGGGCTCGCAGGAGGAGCGCGAGAGCTCGCCTTAAAGCATGAGGCTGCTGGTGAGCTGCGTGCAGCTATGGACGCGTGGATTGACGCGGGCTTCGCGGTGAACCCTGGAGACGAGCGAGATGACTTGATCGCTCGTGGCCGTGCTCTAGAGCGCAGGCTTCTCTATCGGAAAGAGGTGGTCGACGCGTGGGAGCTCAACCAGAGCTCATTCGCTGAGCTCGACTTCACCTCAATCGGTGAGGGTGGGCTCGAGAGAGCTGGCGCTGAAATTCCTTGGGCATCACTCAATGGGGGAGAGCTTGAAGAGTTGGGGGACCTAGCGCGCCTCTCTGAGAGGGCAAAGGGTGGCCTGCTCTTGAGTCGACTTGCGACCGGGACAGACGAGGACGCTCTAAGAGATCTGGGGAGGTGGGTTGAGCGTGGCCAAATGCGCAGCGCAGAGGCCTCTGCGCTCGTCGCGACCAGCCTAGGAGAGGAGCTACCTGAAGGTGGATACATCTATGAAGATGGGCGCTGGTGGCCACGCGCCGAGTATGAACAAGAGCGCCTCGCCGCGAACTTGAATCGTCTCAAGCGAGAGCTCTTGATCGCAGCAGGTGAAGACCGAGAGGCCGTGCTCAGCCAACTGCTGGACCTGGGCAGCGTCGCAGAGCCGGTGATTGAGGAGATCCTTCTCATGCGTTGGGAGGCTGGATCAAGGAAGCTCCAGCTCGGCGAGACCCTCGACTCCTTTAGGCGCCTAGCGGACACTCGCAGAGCCTTAGATCGCACGCGAGCGAAGGCTCTCGAGGCGATCTTTGATGAGGTCGAATACTTCTATCCATACAACCCGCCCGAGCCCTCTACGGGGAAAACGATCGGGGATTACAACAAGGCTCAGCGCGAGGTTGACCAGCTAGTCTCAGCTGTGCGCGAGGCGTGGGAAGACAAGCAATCGGTCAGTCTTCAGTCGCGTTTCCGGTCAGGGATGGAGGACATCTTGTGGGTGAAAGAGGTCGCGCGAGATGAGCTCGAGCTGGAACTCACCCTCGGCTCCGAGGTCCCTGATTGGATCTGGGGCGTGGATCTTGAGCTCGATCAGATCACCTTAGCGAGCTTCGCATGGAACTCTGATGAGGCCTACGACCTCGCGATGGACCGTGAGGTGCGCGCCTATAATGAGCACCAATGGGAGACCTTCAGGCAGAAGGGCAAGGTCTTGGATGGAGTCGGTGCGGCCGCAAATCAAGCAGAAGCCGATCAGGTCAGGATCACGAATGACTACCGGGTCATGATGGGCAGGCACGCGCTCGCCTGGGACCCACAGGTCCAAGCGGCAGCAGATATGCACTCTGACTACATGGCCGACACAGGGGATTTCGGCCACTTTGAGCGTGGAAACCCCAAGCGACGCACCCCTGGGGACAGGATGAGCCTTTGCGGCTACCCTTCAGGGGCTGGAGAGAACTGCTACATGGGCTCGGCGTCTCCTCGCTCTGCTCATGATGGGTGGTTGCACTCTAGCGGTCACCACAGGAACATCTTGGCTCCTGGACACCGCGAGATGGCGAGCGGTGTCGTCGGCAACTACTGGACCCAGAACTTCGGTCGGGGTACAGGCTACTTAAACGAACTAAGGACATGGCGAGACTGATACTTGAAGAGGGCGGCGCTCGGCGTGCATTTCGATTCCAAGAGGGCAAGCTGACGATCGGATCTGGTGAAGGGTGTACGCTCACTCTCAGCTCGCCGGACATCGCTGAGATCCACTGTGATCTTGAGTTTGGAGAGGGACGAGTCGTGCTCCGTGCACGTCCAGGCGTTCAACCTCCAACCGTGAATGGGGAGCCAGCTCCAGGTGAGACGGTCTTGCGCGTCTCGACGATGATTCAAATCGGTGGCGCGACGCTTCAGGTCGACCTCGATGAGAGCGCGCCTGTCGCCTCGGCTGCCGCAAAGAAGCCCGCAGCTCCTCGAGTCGTGGCGAAAAAATCAGCTGCGACGAAGGTTACACCTCGACGCGCGACTGGCCCCGCAAAGGGCGCGATGCCCGCGCCTCGCACAGGAGGTGCTCGCGTCCAGCGCACAACTCGCACAGTCAGTAAGGGGATGCCTCAATGGGTCCTCGGACTTATCGGTGGAGCCTTGTTGCTCGTCGGATTCCTAGTCTTCAAGAACATGGGCACTAATGAGGGGACCGGCTATAACCCTGTGGAGCGCTACAAGGTGGCCGTTTCACGATTCAATGAAGCGCACTATGGAGCCTCTGGTGATTCTCTCGATCTGATCGATGAGCAGACCTATGCGAGCATGGACCCGAGCTTGCGAGCGAAATACAAGGAGCTCCGCGGCAAGCTGGAAGAGAAGAGGAAAGAGACGGAGCGCAGCCTCGCGAACATGATCGGGACAGAGTGGAAATCCACGCAGCTTGATCGTTTTCGGACTCAGCGATTGACCGGTACGAACCCTCCTAATGAACGAGTTCGCGTCTACTTGAAGCGCGTCAAGGAGTTTAAGTCTCGTTGGCCTACGCACCCAGAGCTCGACGAGGTGCTGCGCTATGAAGCGCGCTTCAAAGAGATCTGTGACCTCTCTCAGCCGGCGACTTATACGGATCTCGCTTATGAAGTTGAGACGATGACCTGGGCGAAGCCGAGGAATTTCAAAGGTGCCTTCGCTCTCATCGAGCGGCATCGTGCTGCGAATCCAGGGGATGAGGCACAGGTCAATGAGCTCGTCGCGCTGAAGCAGACTCTGCAGTCAGAGCAGTTTACGGAGATGATGCTGCAGGCGAAATATGAGTGGGAGAA
>JAPKBY010000281.1 GCA_028823185.1 Planctomycetota bacterium | reverse complement strand
TATGAGATCCACGCGTCGAACTCGACCTCGAAGTTCTCGTACTCCTTCTCGGTGTAGATGAGGCCGCCAGATCCACCGGCGCCTTCTCGACCTACGATCACTCCGTCCTCAATCGTCCACTCCGCCTTACCGTCGTAGCGGCCTCCAGTCGTGGTCCAACCATCCAGTGATTTTCCGTCGAAGAGCTGTACCCAATCACCTCCTGAGCTGATAGACGGGAGTGTGGCGAGGGCGAAGGCTAAGAGGGTGTTCAACATGGTGTCCTGGGTTAGGCCTGACATCTTAAAGATCGAGACCCGCCCGAGCTTTATCCTTCTCTAAGAGAGACTAACTGCGAGCCACATTTGTGGCTAGAAACCTAGGAGTTGGCTACTCTAAGCCTCGCCAGTTCCAGGCTGGCCACCGTCAACATGAACCCTACTAAGCTGCTCTTCACCGCCCTCACTCTCGGAGCCTTGACCCCTGTCGGCTCTGCTCAACACGGGGAAGACGCAGGCGCGAGACTCTACACAGAAGAGGTCCAGCCGCTCCTCGAGGAGCACTGCCTCAAGTGTCACGGTGGCGGCCGCCGCATCAAGGCAGGTCTCGACCTAACGAGCCGCGCTGGCCTGCTCAAAGGCGGCGACACGGGCCCGAGCCTTGATGAGGGCTCCCCTGAGCGCAGCCTCTTGCTCGCGATGCTCAGCTATCGAGATGAGGATCATGAGATGCCCCCCAAGGGCAAACTCCAAGGGACAGACCTCGACAGCTTTGAGCGCTGGGTTCACATGGGCGCGCCCTACGCAGGCGAGAGCGCGCACGCTGAAGCAGGGGCTGAAGTCGAGGCCAAGCTCGGACGCGATGACGGACTCCGAGGGTGGTCATATTCAGAGCGCACATCGCCCGTACTGCCGACCGTTAAAGATGAGAGCTGGGCAAGAAACCCGATCGACCTCTTCATTCAAGAGCGGCTAGAGGAGGCCTCACTTGAACCCGCGGCCGAGGCTTCAAAGCGCACCCTGATCCGTCGCGCGACCTTCGACTTGACCGGCTTACCTCCAGAGCCGGAAGAGGTCGCGGCCTTCCTCGCTGATGAGGCGCCCGACGCCTGGGAGCGCCTGATTGATCGCCTCCTCGCCTCACCTCGCTACGGTGAGAAGTGGGGCCGACACTGGCTTGATCTCGTGCGCTATGCAGAGACGAACGGCTTCGAGCGCGACGCTGACAAGCCGATGATGTGGCGCTATCGCGACTACGTCATCAGAGCCTTCAACGAAGACAAGCCCTACGACCGCTTCATTCACGAGCAGCTCGCTGGTGATGAGCTCGACGATGTCACCGCTGACTCAATCATCGCGACCGGCTTCATGCGCTTGCACCAATGGGATGATGAGCCCGGAGCAGGCGCCCTCCAGCACAAATACGACAACCTCGACGACGTCGCCAAGACCGCCTCCGAGGCCTTCCTCGGCATGACCATGGGCTGCGCGAGATGCCACGACCACAAAGGCGACCCCATCTCGCAGAAGGAGTACTTCTCCTTCATCTCCTTCTTCCACGGCATCCGTCCGATCACCCGCGGTGGCGAGAACCTCGTCATGGCCATGAACTCTGACGAGCAGCGTGAATACCACGAGGCCGTCGCGCAGAAGGAGCGAGCCGAACAAGAGATGAGCCTCACCCTTCGTGAGCTCGAGTCCGACTTCTGGGAGCGCTACACAGAGCGCGAAGGTGCGCTCGGTGACCTCGCCAGCATGGACCCCGTCGACTATCGCTTCTATCGAGACACATGGAACGAGCTGCCCGACTTCGACATGGTCCTCCATGAGGATGAAGGGCGCCTCCCCAACGGCTTCTTCGACATCTCTCCGGCGACGAGGAACGACAGCTTTGGTTTTGTCTTCACTTCAAAGCTCCGCGTCCCAAGAGCAGGCGACTATCTCTTTCAGCTCGACACCGATGACGGCTCGCGTCTCCTCCTCGACAAAGAGGAGGTCCTTCGATATGACGGCATCCACGGAATGGGAACCGTCAAAGAGGCGGTCGTAGGCCTCGACGCTGGCCTGACCTCCATCCAGCTCGACTTCTTCCAGCGCAACGGGAGCAAGGGCCTCAAGGCCTGGTGGGCTTCTGCTGACGCCCTCCGTTGGCAGTACACAACTGTAGACCCCGGCGATGGCTGGAGTGAGCCCGGCTTTGATGACAGCGGCTGGGAGACCGGCTTGGGGGGCTTTGGCGATCGAAACGTTCAGCCCCCTCGATCGATCATTCGAACCCAATGGGACACGCCAGAGCTCTGGATGCGTCAGCCCTTCTATTGGGATGGAGAGAGCGACGAAGAGCTCGCCTTCGCCTTCTACCATGACGACGACCTTCGGGTCTTTGTCAACGGAGCCCTCGCCCTCTCGCGCGACGGCTACATCGTCGACTACACAGTCGCGACCTCGACGCCCGCTGGCCAAGCTGCGCTCAAAGCAGGCTGGAACGAGCTCGCCGTCTACTGCAATCAGGACTTTGGCGGACGCTATGTCCAAGTGCGCCCCTTCAAGCGTGCGGAGGCCCTGACCTCAACGCCAAGAGATCTCGCCTTCGGTCGCAGGCCGCTCTCTCGCGAAGCGATGAATGGAGCCAGCGTCGATCCAAAGGTGCTCTTGGCTGACTTCGGTCACGAGGTCATGACCGAAGAGGAGATCACGCGCTATGAAGAGACCACGGAGCGCCTCGAATCCAGCCGCGCCCGTCAGATACCTTCAGAGAAGGCCTATGCGATCATCTCTGCCGGCGCTCATCCCAAAGATCTCCACATACACATCCGCGGGAACTCGGCCTCTCTCGGCGAGAAGGTAGAGCCCGCCTTTCCGGCCTGCCTCACAGAGCAAGAGCCCGTATTGGCCGAGCCCTCACAGGACGCGAAATCTTCCGGACGACGCCGCGTCCTCGCGGAGTGGATCACCTCCAATGAGAACCCGCTCACGGCCCGGGTCATCGTGAACCGCCTCTGGCAACATCACTTCGGCCGCGGCATCGTCAGCACACCGAGCGACTTCGGTGAGTTCGGCCAACGCCCGACGCACCCAAAACTCCTCGAGTGGTTGAGCGGAGAGCTCGTCGCCAACAATTGGAGCCTCAAAGAGATGCACCGCCGCATCATGGCTTCTAGCACATACCGAATGTCCACCCGTGGCAGCGCTGAAGCTGCAGAGCGCGACGCTGAGAACTATCTGCTCTCTCACTTCGAGCTCCGGCGCCTAGGCGCTGAAGAGGTGCGCGACTCCATCCTCGCCACGAACGGGACGTTGAACTCTCAAATGTTCGGCCCCAGCATCTATTCGATGATGCCGCAGGAGGCGCTCGATACGGCCTCTCGCCCAGACAATGCGTGGGGTCGCTCCTCCGAAGATCAGGTCCGCCGACGCAGCATCTACATCAAGGTGAAGCGCTCGCTGACGACCCCGCTGCTCGCCGCCTTCGACGTCGCAGACACAGACCAGTCTTGCCCGGAGCGCTTCGTCACGAACCAACCTGCGCAAGCGCTCGCGCTCTTGAACAGCGAGTTCATCCACAAGCAAGC
>JAPKBY010000280.1 GCA_028823185.1 Planctomycetota bacterium | reverse complement strand
CGGGGACCCTCCGGATCGCAGCGTCCATGACTTGGTGATAGGTTAAAATTTCGTCGTTAACAATGACCTCAACGCGGTCGATCAATTTGAGGTCGGCGTCTTGAGGGGCCGGTGAGAGAAGAGCAGCGGCGAGGAGTAGGGAGTGGAATAGCATGGCTCTAGTCTATTGAAGAGGAGGCGTGGACTACACGCTTGCTTGGGTCTTGGGAGCTCTCTCTAGGAGAGATTCAATCCAGGCGAGGGCCTCTTCGGGTGCTCTAGCGCCCTTGGGCACCATTAAATGGGCGAGGCCGTGCCTGATAGGTCGTAACTCCACGCCGAGCGGTCCCAGCCATGTCTCGATGCTCACTCGATCGGTGTATTCAAGCTGATAGCGGTCCTCCTTCCAAAAGAGGGCTGTGACGCCGTGAGCCTCTAGTCGCCCTCGCAGTTCATAGGTGCGCAAGATGTTGAGGACCTCTTCAGGGACTCGCCCGAAGCGATCCGAGAGCATCGCCTCTGCGGCGTCGCGGTCAGAGGAGTCGTGAATGGAGGAGAGCTCACGCAAGAGCTCGAGCCTGCGTTCAGCGTCTGGCTCCCACTGCTCTGGGAGGTAAGCGTCGAGCCCGAGCAAGAGGTCGACGCCAGCGTCCAGGATGTCTGCTTTCGCGAGGTCATCAACGCTGACACCTTCCTGGATCCTGTCGATGGTCCCGCGCAAGAGCTTGCAGTAGAGGTCATAGCCGACCGCGGAGATGTGACCGGATTGCTCGGGACCGAGGATGTTACCTGCGCCGCGAATCTCTAGGTCTTTCATGCTGATGGCGAATCCAGAGCCGAGCTGTGAGAGCTCTTCTAGCGCCTTCAATCTGTCACGCGCTGCTTGACGCAAGGGCTTGTGCTTCTCGACAAGCAGATAGCAGTACCCGCTCTGGCCAGCGCGGGCGACGCGGCCGCGGAGCTGATGCAGCTCGCTCAAGCCGAAGCGCTCCGCGTTCTGAACGATGATTGTGCCAGCCGCGGGGATGTCGATGCCGCTCTCGATGATCGTCGTTGCGACGAGCACATCAACCCCACCACGTACGACGGTCTCCATGATCTTGCGCAGCTCCGGTCCGGTCATTTGTCCGTGGCCGATGGCGAAGGAGCACTCAGGGACGAGCGCGGAGAGCTCTTGCGCCATCGCCTCAATCGTCCTTACTCGGTTGTGGAGCACAAAGACCTGTCCACCGCGGTTGTGCTCACGGAGGATCGCCTCTCTTACGAGGTCCGTGTCTTGGAGGTAGCCCAGCTTGGTGGCGATCTCTTTTCGCCCAGCAGGGGGGACGGTGAGGGCTGAGATGTCACGCACACCAGAGATTGACATGTGCAGGGTTCGTGGGATCGGAGTGGCGGTCAGCGTGAGCACATCGACCTTCGAACGGAGGGTCTTGAAGTGCTCCTTGTGGGTGACCCCGAAGCGCTGTTCCTCGTCGATGACGAGGAGGCCGAGCTTGGGAAGGTTGACGTCTTTGGAGAGCAGGCGGTGGGTGCCGATGAGGATGTCGACTCGCCCTTCGGCGGCATCCTCGATGGTCTTTCTGGCGTCAGCCGGCTTTGAATAGCGCGAGAGTACGCCCACAGTCACAGGGAAGTCGGCGAAGCGCTCAGAGAAGGTCTCGAAGTGTTGCTGAGCGAGGACGGTCGTCGGCACCAAGATAGCCACTTGTCCGCCACCGCTGACGACGCGGAAGGCCGCGCGGACGGCGAGCTCTGTCTTGCCGAAGCCGACATCCCCACAGAGCAAGCGGTCCATGACCTTGTTCGAAGAGAGGTCGCTGTGCAGCTCACGATCAGTCTTGGCTTGGTCTTCTGTGTCCTCATAGGGGAATGAGCTGATGAGATCGCTGAGGAGCTCTGGGTCTGTCTCCCATGAGGGACGCTGCTCTAGCTCTCTGCGGGCCTGCACCTCGAGCAGACCGCTGGCGAGGTCGACGAGAGCTTTTTGGACCTTCTCTTTGCGCTTGCGGAAGGTCTGACTTCCGATCTTGTCCAGGCTCGGGGCGTTTGCTCCTGAGCCGATGTAGCGCTGGACGACGTCGATGCGCGCGGCTGGGACGTAGATGCTCACTTCGTCAGCGAAGACGAGGTGCAGGTGCTCCTCTTCACCTCCACCGCGCTCGAGGCGCTTGAGACCTTCGAAGCGAGCGAGCCCGTGGACTGCGTGAACGACGAGGTCGCCGATCTTCAACTCGAAGAAGGAGCGCAGCGCGCGCGTGCCATGCGTTCGCGTGCGCGACTTCGCCTTGCGCCTCCCGATGAGCCCGACGAGCTCACGGTGGTTGACTACGAGCAGGCTCTCGTCACCAGCAGGAATTCGAAAGCCTCTCCCTAAGTTTCCGATCCCCAGCTCAAGACCAAGGACGCCGCCTGACTCTTCTATGGTCTTGCTGAAGCGGTGGCGTTCGGCTTCATTCTGGCAGAGGACGATGACGCGTCCGCCGCGCGAGACCTCTTCTTTTAGCGCCTCTGGCGCCTCCTTTGTCCCGACGGAGAGGCCTTGGACGGAGAAGGTTTGGATCGTGTGATCATCTCCAGGGAGGCTCTGTAATGAGATGCGCGGGCGTCCCTTTGACCACGCCTCGAGCTGCATCAAGGCCTTTTTATATTCTGGGCGCTGCACACCTAGCGTCTGCGAGTGATCGTCTAAGCGCAGGGGCTCTAGGTCGACGAGGCAGGTCTCCTTGGTGGCGAGCTTGAAGGGGAGGACGCCCTCTTCATCTCTCGCGGCTGCGTCCATGATGCAGAGCTCGAGCTCTGCATGTGTCTGCGTGCTGCGTTGACTCTCAGGATCGAAAGATCTCAGTGATTCGATCTCCTCATCGAAGAGTTCGATCCTTAGCGGCTCAGCGATGGCGTGTCCCCAGAGGTCGATGACGTCGCCGCGCACGCTGAACTCACCCGGGCGCTCGACGAGCGGCTGGCGGATGAGTCCACGACTAGCGAGTCGGTTGAGGAGGCGCTGAACGTTGAGGTCCTCACCTACTCTGAGTGAGAGGATGTCCTGCTCCATCTGACCGATCGTCGGGAGTGGGGTGAGCATCCCTTGAAGTGAGGCGACGATGATCTTTGGCCCGAGGCCTTGCGCGAGCAGTCGGCCTAGCTCCATTCGCTGGCGAAGCGCATCGACCTCCGGACGCTTGTGATCGCTGCCTACGGAGGGCAAGAGGGCGTGCTCTGCGCCGAAGGTGCTGAGGTCTTCTGCGAAGATTCTGGCTTCGGAGTCGGTCGAGACGAGGGCGATCAAGTTGCGATCGCTGTCTGCGCTGAGGCGCGCGAGCGCGAGGGCCTGCGCTGATCCCCAGAGACCCCCGATGGATACGTTCGCGGAGGGGCGTAAGCGGTCGAGCATTCCATCGAAGAGCTCCAGGCCTCCAACGAAGTTGGCCCCGATGCAGAGTCGCTCGGATCGCATTAGGGCATCTCTTACTTCGCTCATGAGTTGGTCTTGGTGGACCCATTGATAGCTAAGAGCGCTTCATGGGCGGCCCATTGCTCGGCCTCTTTGAGCGTCCTGCCCCAGGCCGGAGCGTAGC
>JAPKBY010000279.1 GCA_028823185.1 Planctomycetota bacterium | reverse complement strand
CCGAGCCAGAGCCCCGCTAAGAGGAGGATGGGAGACATCATGGTGAGCCAGGCCAGCGTGTCCTCGGAGGCCGAGCGCTCGACGCTCGAGATGATGCTGCCTTTTTTTCCGATGCGCTCGAGCACCTCTTCGAGGCTCGCGGCCTCGCCATCGGCGAGACCCAAGCTCACAGCCTCTGTGCCTGTGGCGTTCAAGAGCTCGCCCTCGCGGACGAGGGTCCGCACCAGCTCAGGCGCGTCCCCGCTCATGCGCAGGTCGCCCCACTCCTTGCCATCGATGACGCGCAAGATTCCATTCTGACGAACCTCGCGCACCTCCATGCTCTCATCAACCATCGCCTCAGCCAGAGCAGGCGGGCGGCCGTGTCTTTCGGCGACCGCTCGGAACTGTGAGCGCAAGAGGCTCGTGACCTTCTCACGTACGCCGCCCTCTTCAGGGACGGCCGCGATACCACCAGGACCAGGAGTCACAGGCGCGGCAGAGCCGATCGTGCTGGTCGGTGACATATAGACGCGCTCGCAAGAGAGCGCCATGAGCGAGCCGGCGCTCGTCGCGCGATCGTGCACCCAAGCGGCCGTGAGCAGCCCGTCCTCTGAGGCGCGGTCGAGGCGCCTAGAGAGCTGCCACATGAGCTCGATCTCGCCGCCAGGCGTATCTAAATCCAAAATGAGCGCTGAGTGACCGTCGCGCTCAGCCTCATCACAGGCGCGCTCCAAGAGCGCCAAGGTGCCCACATCCAGGGGCCCCTCGACGCGCAGATGCGTCACGCCATCGCCAGCCTGAAGGACAGGAGCGAAGAGAAAGAGGCTCGTGAGAGCGAGTGTGTTCTTGAGACTGCGCATGGACTTCCAGAGGAGGTTACGCGCAGAGGCCCACCGCATTCCAGACATCCCCAAAAAGGCTTCAGGCGAGATCGCCATCGGCGAAGGTCAGCCACCATCCACGCCCGAGCAGATCAAGGTCGATGCGGCGCTCAAAGGAGCGCGCGCAGAGTGAATAAGGCGTGCTCTGGACCCTCCAAGAGAGCTCTTGAAAGACCTTGAAGTCATCGCTCCATGGCGGGAGAGAGGCCACTAGGCGCTCACCACCGGAGGCCTTGGCGCGTGCAACTGCGGCGCGCACTAGGCTGATCGCGACCTCATTCGACTCTAAAGGAACGAGCCAATCTGCCAGCGCCCGCGCGCCCTTCGAGTGCAGCTCGTCTAGGCCGACGACGCACAGGCCTGCGAGGGCGCCGTCCGCCTCTTTACAGGCCAAGACAGAGTAGCTGCGCTGTGGGTGCTCCATGAAGCGCCAGCGCAGGAAGTCTGCGTCGCGCACAGCGCTCGCCTCCCACTTGTGAGCGCAGCGCTCCCAGAGCGCGAGGACCTCGGGGCCGAGTGAGTCCAGCTCTACGACCTCCAGCGCTGGCTCCTCTGTCTCCTCTCCGATCTCTCGCACGAGCGCGAGCTCTTCACGAAGGACCCGATACTCCAGGAAGCGTCGGCCGACCTTGAGGGCGCGCTCTACTGGCCAGCCATAGTGGACCGCGTCCATGTCTTGATAGCGCTCGAAGAAGGTCTGCGCGGTGCGCACAAAGAGCCCGGGGTTCTTGAGGCCTCTGCGGTGCTCAGGGTGGACCATCGAGTCGACGACATGACTGAAGCTGCGCAGCTCTTCCCCGACGCGCACGCGCATCGGTTGAGCGGCATAGGAGGCGACGATCTCTTCGCCCTCCGCGGCGACGAGGATCCGCCCGCCCGCTGGGTTCGAGGTGTAGAGCTTGTGAAAGCACTCCTCGTCCATGGGAGCGTCCAGAGGAAAGCAGCGCGCGCGCGTCTCCAGCCAGGAGCTGAGATCCTCCATGCGGAGCTCTCTGAAGGTGTAGCGCGTTGTCTCAGTCATCATGTTTCACCGCGACTCGCTCCTCAGCAGAGGTCGCTGTCCCCTAGGGTCGTAAACCAGCGCGGCGCAAACCAGAACGGAGCGCGACGAGTGTGGCTACGGCCTGAGAGGATGAGGCTGGTCGGCGCGACCTGGAAGCCAGCGGTCTGCCATTCCTGGAACTCTGCGCCCGCATGTGCAAAGCACGCGGCGACGCTCTCCACCCCGACCTCACGAGCCAAATCAGCTAACCAAGTGAGGAGCGCGCCCTCTCCGGCCTCCTCGCACCACCAATCACAGACGACGAGGCGTCGCTCTCCTTGGAAGTCTTGGGCGCGCGCGACCGCATAACCTTTGAGCGCTCCCGCCTGATGGGCCATGGCGATCCTGTAACGGTGCTCTGGGTGACGGCGATAGCGCCAATCGAGCCAGCGGCTCTCTCGCTCACAGACGGCGGGGTGTCTAGCCACGAGGCGTTCGAAGAGTCCATCCACCTCCTCTGTGAACTCCCCCGTCTCCGTGACCTCGGCGCTGGAGGCCGGGGCGTTGATGGCGCTAGGCTCAGCGAGCAGCATCATCTGCTGTCGGACGCGCTCATAACCGAGCGAGCGCTCACCGATGCGTCTAGCAGGCAGGACGGGATATCCCCAAGTCCACGCATCACCGCCTGGACTGACATATTCCTTCGCATACTCAAAGCCTGTGCGCACAAAGAGCGAGTGATGCCCGAGCCCGCGCGCCTCAGGCAAACAGAAGGAGCCGACCGACTGCGTGAAGTAGACGCGCTCTCCATCTAAGCGCGCGCGCTGCGGGACGCCGGCGTATTGCGCGATGGCACGGCCTTCAGCGTCGAAGGCGGCCATGAGTCGAGTGCCTGCGGGGTTCTCCAAGAACTGCCAGCGCCAGCGCGCGGCGGACCAAGGCTGGTAGTTGGGATCGACCGCGCCGAAGGCCTCTGAGAAGGAACGCAAGAGCTGCGCCTCGTCACCGGAAGCGAAGGGACGGATCACTGTGTCTGCGTGGGTCACTGTATCTGCGAGGGTGCGCAAGGTGAGTGGTAGTACGAGAGCGGATGGCGGGAGTGCATGGGAATCGAACCCACCGGCCCCGCTGTTCACGGGGCCCTACCGGCTTTGAAGACCGGGCCGTACACCAGCACGGATCCACTCCCATCCGCTCATAGCGGTCTACCATTGGACGCCGAGAGGCGGCCTCGGGTCAACCGCGACCGTTCGCGTTGAGCGAGATCAGCCGACCGGGTGAGCCCGCGCGCGGCTCATTGGGGAGGCCGCCGGACCAGCGCCTGAGGACTCGCTCGCCTCCAGACGAGGCGTGACCCTCGATCCCGACGCTGAATGGAACGCCTTCATCCAAGCTGTCGAAGTCTGCCGGAAGTCCTACGCGAAGGCCTTTGCCACCGCGCCGCAGTCTCGACCCGAGGAGCACACAGAGCTCAGGATCATGGACGCCCCCAGCGTTCTCGATCTGAACGACGAGGTCTTGGCCGCGGCGGCGGAGCGTGACGCTCGCAGCTTGATCTGTGGAGCGCTCATTGAGGAGCGGCAGCCTGCGCGTGATCGGGTCAGCCACGGCGACCCGCACGCGCTTCATGGGCGCGTCGAGGAGCAGCGTGCCAGCAGAGAGCTCTGGGCCAGCGTCCCAGCTATAGCGCACAGCGAGCAGCGGATCGGCGCCGGG
>JAPKBY010000278.1 GCA_028823185.1 Planctomycetota bacterium | reverse complement strand
TGTGCGGCGAAGGCCTCGTTGAGTTCAATCACACCGACATCTGAGAGGCGACAGTCGGCCTCGGAGAGCGCGGCAGCGCTGGAGAAGACGGGGCCGAGCCCCATGCGTCTTGGGTCACAGCCAGCCCATGAATAAGAGAGGATCCTCGCCAAGGGTTGGAGTCCGAGCTCTTTGGCCTTCTCCTCGGTGCAGATGAGCAGGGCGGTCGCGCCATCTGTGATCCCGCAGGAGTTTCCGATCGTGACGCTGCCGTCAGGCTTCTCAAAGTAGGGCCGCATCTTGCCGAGAGCCTCGACGGTCTGTTGGTCTCGGATCCCGTCATCGGCCATGAGGGAGCGCGCGCCCTCTCTCGCGCCGAGCGGGAGGTGAGGCATGATCTCGCGCTCGAAGCGCCCGCGCTCTCGCGCATCGCGCGCGCGGGTGTGGCTCTGGCAGGCGTATTCATCGCTCTCTGCGCGAGTGACGCCGAAGTCACGGGCGATGAGCTCCGCTGTATTGCCCATGATGAAGTCACAGGTCGGGTCTGTGAGGCCTTCAGTGATCGCGACGACCGGTGCGAGGAAGCTGGGGCGGAACTTAGAGATCGCGGCTAGGCGGGCTCCGATGGATCTCGCGCGCATGAGAGCTGCAAACATTCCAGTCAGCTTCTCTCCCATGATCAGAGGATAAGAGCTCATCACCTCTACGCCGACGCATAGGTGGAGGTCGGCGACGCCTGCTGAGATCTGAGTGACGGCCTCAGTCACGGCCTGCATGCCGCTCGCGCAGTTTCTGGCGGTGGTGTGGGCGGGGACGTCGAGGCCAATGCCTGCACGGAGGGCGATCACGCGTCCTACGTTGGCTGCGTCAAAAGGCTGGCCGACGCAGCCACAGATGACCGCATCAAGCTCCTTGGGGTCTACGCCAGTCCTCAGGAGTAACTCTCTCGCTACCGCTGCGCCAAGGTGCGGGACAGTCTCCTTCATGTAGGCACCGCCAGCCTTTGCCTGCGGGGTGCGCAGGCCTGCGGCGATGACGATGGAGCGAACAGGTGCGTGCTTTAGGGGGCCGGACATCCATGGCGATCATAGCGATCCATGTAAGAGTTTCTGAGCTTCTCCATGCTTTTCCGAAAAGCCTCCGCGGTGGATTCCAAGCTCTGGATGCTCTTCAATGCCTACATGAATGTAGGCATGACGAGGACAGAGCAGATGGGGATCAAAGGCGCGCAGGAGCAAAAGAGACCTCGGACGGTTCTTGTCCTCGGCGGCGGAGGCATGCGTGGGATGGCCCATGTCGGAATCCTTCGAGCTATGAAGACGCTGGGCATCGAATATGACGCGATCGTCGGCACGTCGATCGGCAGCTTGGTCGGTGCGATGGCTGCTGGCGGCGCGAGCGTGGACAAGATCGAGGAGACGGTCACCAAGGTGCAGAAGGAGAACACCTTCCGCCTGAACTTCGTGAAGTTCCTGATGAAAGGTGTGCGGACTCCCAGCGTCTACAGCGGCGACACCTTCAAAGATCTCCTGCACGATCTAGTGCCGCACCGCAGCTTTAGTGAGCTTGGCATGCCGTTCTACTGCAACGCGGTGCGCTTGGAGGACGGCGGCAGCGTGTTCTTTGGTACGCCTGGCTTCGAGAATATCCCGCTCGTGGATTCACTCTATGCCTCTTGCTGTTTGCCGGGGGTCTTCGAGCCATGGGAGCACGAGGGGCTCCACTACATGGACGGCGGAATCACAGACTCTGTCCCGCTGCGCTTCGCGAAGTCGCTCCAGCCGGACCTGATCATCGCCGTTGATTTGACGGTCAAGGCGACCTTCAAGACTCCGAACTACAAGAGCCGGGTCCTCTCGACGCTCTACCGGGCCTTTGAGATCGCTGAGGAGGCGCTCGTAGAGAACGCGCTCCATATGCACGCTGATGAGCGAACGGTCCTCATTCAACCGAAGGTCGGCCACCTCCACCGCTTTGACTTTGATGATGTCGCGAGCGTCATTCGCATGGGCGAAGAGGAGGCGATCAAAGTGCTGACGAGTCACGCTGCGACGCGTGAGCTTGTCACAGATGAGATCGTCGAGGGCCTGAGTTGCCCCGTGCAGCGCCGGGATTTCGTCTCCATCCATCTAGATCCCGAGCGCTGCATCGGCTGCGGGTTGTGTGAGATGGTCTGTGAGACCGACGCTTTCTGGGCACAAGGTGAGAAGGCGACCGTGCGGAAGCTCTCTAACTATGAGTGCACTCGAGATCACGCCTGCGCCCGCAACTGCCCGACGGATGCCATCAGTCTCGGCAACTTATGAGCGCAGGGCGCCCAAGTGGACGCCCTGCTCATTGACAGTGACAGTGACTGTGAGAGTGACAGTGACAGTCAGCTCGTCTCGCTACTTGAGGCGCTCCCAGTACGTCTCCGGCATGTCGTGAGCGATCTTTAGAGCGCCCGTCGCACCTCCATAGAGGGGCTCCTCGATGCGGACGACTCGGCCGCTGCCGAGCTGTTCATGCATCTCACGCTCGATCGCTGTGTCGAGGCCTTTGATCTGGCTGCCGCCACCGGCGAGGAGGACTCGACCCTTCAAGCGATCTTGGAACTCAGGGTCGAAGGTGGAGATCAGCTCGCTGAGGCCTTTCACGATCGGGGGTACGATCGCGCGGCAAGAGTCACGAAGCTCTGAGGTGAGGTCGAGCTCAGTGGGTTTGCCGTTGATGGGGAACTCTGCGATGCAGGGCTCCATTTCGACGGCCACTGATCCATAACGCTCTTTGACAGCCTTCAACATCTCTTTTGAGAAGCGAGCCTCAGGGTGGCTGGCGTTGATGGCATCTGCGAATTTAGAATCGACGAAGTCACCAGCTGTGTCGAGGGTGATCTGATCAGCGTCCTCAGGCATGGTGCCATGCATGCGGCAGAGGTCCACCGTGCCAGCGCCGATGTCTATGACGAGGACGTCCTCGAGCATCTCTTGGCCGTAAGCGACGCTGAAGGGCTCGCTGCAGATCATCACCGAGTCACAAGATTCCTTTGCGACCTCGAGGATAGCTGTCTTGCTCTTCATGCTGGCTTCGGCAGGGGCGCCGATGACCGCGTAGATGAGCTCGTCTTTCTTCGGGCGTGCTCGACGGATGATCTCACTGATGAGGTCTCTGGCGGCTCTGACATCTCCTTCATCGCCTTCGACGCCTCCGGCACCCTTCAAGACGCCCTTCTCTAAGGGCCTGTGGAAGTCGAGGCTCATGCGCTTCTCGATCGCTTCTTCACCGAAGAGCGTTGTGCGGCCGAAGAGCTTCTGGCCGATGACGTCTTTGGGATATCCGACCACTGAAGCGACCGTTGCGCGTACACCATTGCTGGCGGCGATCGATGTACGAGAGGTGCCGAGGTCGATCCCGACATAGAGGATTCCTGCTGCCGGAGAGTCCGTATCGGAGATCAACTCTAGGTGGTGAGCTTCGCTCTTGTCCGGTGTCGGTTCCTGTTGAGAGGGGTCCATGTGATTCGTGGGTTGGGGTCGTTATTTACTTTTTGTTTTCTCTGCCTCTTGAAGGATCTCTTTGTTGGCTTCGTAGATCGCAGCCATCATGTCCTTCTT
>JAPKBY010000277.1 GCA_028823185.1 Planctomycetota bacterium | reverse complement strand
TTGAGGGCGCCTTCGCGCTGGGTGACTCTTGTTTTTGAGCTTCGCGCTGAGGGGATTCATCGCGACGAGCCGGGCGTCTGTCACCAGCGTCACGACCTCCACGGTCACCGCTCTCACGCGTATCACCGCGTGAGTTTTCTTGCTCTTTACGCGGCTCTTTACGCGGCTCTTCGCGGCGATCATCTCGTCCACCGCGAGCATCACCGCGTCCTCCGCGCTGATCGCTACTGTCTTTGCGCTCATCGCTACGGCCGCCGCGGCCACCACGATCGCCACCGCGTCCACCACGATCGCCACCGCGTCCACCGCGGTCGCCGCCGCGGCCACCACGACCGCCACGACCGCCACGATCTCTCTGTTCGCCGTCCGTGTAGACATCTCCCACCTCAAGATGATCTGTAGGGATCGCATCTGAGAGGAAGAGCGCTTTGCGGTCATAAAAGCTCACACCATCTTCCCAAGCATCACGAGCGAAGATTGTGACTACGGTGTATTCAGGTGCTGCACGACGTCCCATCTCTTTCGCATCTTCCTCGCTCGTGGCGAGGTGGAGGAAGCGCCGACGGCCTGCGTTCAATCCATTCCTGCTCGCGCGATCTGCGTCACGGCTACCCATGCCCAAGTAGAGCTTCTCAGGAGGCTCCGTGCTCTCTCCCGGGTCGACCTCGATCGAGTGCCCGTAGAGTGCGCGGATCTTTCCATCAACGATCTCATAGCGAGGACGGTCGCCCTCTTCGATCGCTTTTGTGATGTCTTCAACCTCGATGTCCTCGTCGAAGCGATCGCTTAATTCATCAAGCACGTCCTCTAGATCGGCGAAGCCGAACTTGTCGACCTCGATGTCGAACTCATCCGGCTGGTGCCGGAGCATGTAGGCAAGGGATCGGGTCAGACGTTCAGTGCTAAGTTGCTCGCTCATAATTGTTCTGTTTACCTCGTGGGCGCCCTAGGAGAGTCCGGTCGCCAAAGTTTCGAGTCGGGGATTCTAACGCCCCATCCGGGTCCTCGCTATGCACTCGATCCAGCGTCTAGAACAGCGGTCTCACCCTCGCTGCGGGCGATGATCGCCGCGCCGCAAGAATCTGACCACACATTAACCACCGTACGCATCATGTCGAGCGGCCGATCGACCGCTAATAAGAGCGCTGCGCCCTCCAGCGGGAGCCCCAGGGCAGAGAGAATCGTCAACATCATCACTAGCCCCGCGGAGGGGATCCCAGCCGCCCCGATGCTCGCCATGAGGGCCATAACGACGATAAAGCCCTGCTGAGTGAAGGTCAGCATCTCACCGCCAGGCAAGGATCCATAGTATTGAGCGAGGAAAATGACCCCTATGCACTCATAGAGGGCGGTTCCATCCATATTGATGGTCGCTCCCAAGGGGAGGGTGAAGGAGGTGACCTTGCTACTCACCTTCCCCCGCTCTTCTACCGAGCGCAGAGTCACCGGCAGCGTCATGCTGGAGGAGCTCGTGCTGAAGGCTGTCATCAGGGCAGGAGACATCGCCTTGAACCAGCGGCGGGGTGAGATCCCCCCCACGATCCTCAGGAGAGCAGGCAGCGTGAAGCAAGCGTGAATCAAGAGCGCAGCTGCCACCGTCCCCATGTAGAGGAGCAGCGGCTCAAAGACCGCAAAGCCCGTTCGGGCAACGACCTTCACCAACAAAGCGAAGACGCCGTAGGGCAGCAAGGCCAAGACACCCTCTGCCATCTTCATCATCACGGCGAAGAAAGACTCAAAGAACTCACGCATTCGCTCTGAGTGCGGCGCGCCGGCCTTCGTGATGAACACGCCTAAGAGCAGCGCGAAGAAGATGATCTTCAGCATGGCGCCGTTGTCCGTCAGCGCCTCAAAGATATTCGAAGGCACCATACGCACGAAGATCTCGATGAAGTTCTCCTCTCTCGTCCCCGCTGCCATCGCAGGAGAGAGCCCGAGATCTGCGCCGATGCCCGGCCTTATCAGATTGACGAGTCCCTGCCCCACGCAGATCGCAAGCAAGCTCGTCGAGATGTAGTAGAGAAAGGTCTTTCCCCCGAGCCTGCGCAGATCCTTCATCGTCCCTACGCCGGCGACTCCACAGACGATCGAGGAGAGCACGAGCGGCACGATCAACATCTTCAAGAGAGAGAGGAAGATGGTCGCCAGCATGTCGAAGGGCGCGAGCCATCGAGCGCGCGCCGAGCTGGGATCAAGATCTAAGGTGACTGGTCTCAGTTCATCCCCAGCCTCAATCCAAAGCACCTCCCCGACGCTCAGTTCACTGACGAGCGCATGGAAATCACTCGGAGAAGACAGCAGCTCGCGACGCTCTTCTTCAGAGCCGCGCGCAACGATCACCGCTCCGAACTCTTCCCCAGAGGCGAAGGACTTAGCTCCCGGACCAGTCGCCGACATGACGACGAGTCCTGACTCAGTCGCTTCAAGTGAGAGACCGGAGCGAGGGGCTCCGTCAACAAAACGCTGCAAGCCGAGGCCGAAGACCACGCCAGCGAGCATCCACGCGAGTACTTTCCAATGCAGGCTCATGAGAGGAGCCTACAGAAGAGGGCGCAGGCATTAGAAGCCTCACCCCCCCCTCTTTGTTTTCAGTCCTTAAATTTCAGCGGCGCGTGGTCCATCTCTTCCGGCACAGGGACCCCCATGATCGAGAGAACTGTCGGCGCGATGTCGAGCAGATGTGCGCCCTCAGCGGGGAGCTCTACTGGCTTGTTTGAGAAGAAGGTCCCTGTGACACGCGGGAGGGCCACTGAGACGTGTCCGCCAGACCAGTTCATGTTATTCGCCTCGATCACTGGCGCGGAGACCCAAACGTCACCCTCACCCTTCTTGAGCTTGATATCACCCATCGTCGTGCCCCATGAGACCCTATAAGTCGGAGCAAAACCCGGGATCATATCTCCTTCACGATCACGGAATTCACCCTTGTGGAGCTCATCGATGATGTGAACCTGCTCGATCACCTGCGCGCCATTCGCTGGGTCTGTCGCCGCCATGAGCTTGTCAGCGATCTCGGCGATCAAGCCTGGAGCTTCCGATGACTTGACGATTCCTAGCGGCTCACGGCCGTCAAGGTTCAGGTAGATCATCCCAAGGCCGAGGGAGTAAGCGCGTGTCTTCTCCCAATCTACATACATGAGGGCGCTCTTCATCGAAGAGTTCACGTCCTCTTTCATGACGAGATAGCCGTTCTGCTCGAGCCAGTTGTTTACGTGGAATTGCCACCTGAAGGTCTGGAAGCCGTGATCCGCACAGATCATCAACGTGTCCTCTGGCCGCAGATGCTCACTCATAATCTCACCTACGACGCGGTCGATCTCTTCATAGATCGCAGGGATCGTGTCCTTAAAGCTGATCTCGCGGCCGGCAAACTTGATCTTTGTCGCGGCCTTCTCTGCGTCGTACTTCGGATGTCCTTCGTCGTAGAACTGATACATCATGTGCTGCACTCGATCTGGAGTGCTGAACACACTGAAGAGCACATCCCAGTCATCTCGCTCTAAGACAGCCTCAGTCAGACGCTCGCGCCACCCCAAGGTGAACTCGATGTCCTCCATCAAGGTCTCTCCACCGATCT
>JAPKBY010000009.1 GCA_028823185.1 Planctomycetota bacterium | reverse complement strand
CGTGCATGTGAGAAAGAGGAGAGTTTTCATCGGCGCATCATAACTAAAGAGATCAGAGCAGATAGGTGACGACTTCGGGGAAGGCGGCGACGATAGCTAGCGCAAAGAGTTGGATCAGGATGAAAGGGGCGACCCCCCTATAGATCGCCGTGGTCGGGATCTCTTTTGGGGTAACGCCTCGGAGATAGAAGAGGCTGAAACCAAAGGGGGGCGTAAGGAAGGAGGTTTGAAGATTCATCGCGATCATCACTCCGAACCAAATCATCATGTCTCCGTCGATGCCAAGGGAGCGCGCTGCCGGCGTGAGCAGGGGCAAGAGGATGAAGGCGATCTCGAAGAAGTCGATGAAGAAGCCGAGGATGAAGATCGCGAGGTTGGCGACGATGAGGAATCCGAGGAGCCCGCCGGGGAGGTTGGTTAAGAGGGACTCTATCCAGAGGTCTCCGTTCAGACCGCGAAAGACGAGCGCGAAGGCGGTGGAGCCAACCAAGAGGAAGACCACCATGCATGTGAGGCGCAAGGTCTCATGCATCGTCTCGTCTAGGGTTCTACGTGAGAGGCGCTTGCGTGTAGCGGCGAGAAACATAGCGCCGACAGCGCCGAGAGCGCCAGCTTCTGTTGGGGTGGCGACACCCGCGAAGATGCTTCCCAAAACGATCAGGATCAAAGACAACGGAGGGATGAGCACGAAGAGCACTCGTCGTCCTAGGTCAGTCACCGCTTCGCGCTCTTCCCTCGGGATCGCAGGTGCAAGCTCTGGGCGGAGGCGAGCGAGAACCACGAGATAGAGAGCGAAGAGAAAGGCGAGCCCAAGCCCAGGCGTGAGGGCTCCCAAGAAGAGCTTGCCCACGCTCACGCCGAGCTGATCGCCCAGAACGACGAGCACAATAGAAGGGGGGATGATCTGTCCGAGGGTCCCGCTCGCGGCGATGGTCCCGGTAGAGAGTCGGTCTGAGTATCCATACTGGCGCATGATCGGGAGAGAGATCATCCCCATCGCGACGACGGATGCGCCGACGACTCCAGTGGCTGCGGCGAGCAAGGCTCCAACAAAGACGACGGCTAGAGAGAGCCCTCCCCGCCTGTGCCCAAAGAGCAAGCCGATCGTTCGCAGAAGATCTTCTGCGAGGCGCGAGCGCTCGAGCATGGTCCCCATGAAGATGAAGAAGGGGATCGCCAAGAGGACTTGATTCGACATGACGCCGAAGACGCGCTCTGGGAAGAGCGACATGTACTCCCACCCAAAGTATCCCGCCTGCGTCCCGATGATGGCGAAGCTCAGGGCTGCGCCACCTAGAGAGAAGGCGACGGGGTATCCAAGGAAGATCAGGAGGAAGACCACCACAAACATGAGCGGTCCAAGGAGATCTACCGTCATGCGAGCTCCTCCATCTCTCGATCAACAAAAGGGGGCTCTTCTAGGTTGACGTCTTCGGCGCTCATGCCAGAGAGGAAGGCGACGCGCTTCACCGCCTCGGAGAGTCCTTGTAGGCCGAGCAAGCCGAAAGCGATCGGGACGACCAGCTTGAGCGGCCAGCGCGGTAAGCCGCCAGGGTCGGGAGAAAGCTCTCTCACTTTGATCGAGTTGCCCACGAAGTCCCAGCTGCTCCAGATCGCAAAGACGCAAAAGGGGATCAAGAAGAGGAGCGAGCCGAGGAGATCAGTCCAGGCTTTCCAGCGCGGAGGGTGCTGGCCATAGAGGACGTCAACCCGGACGTGTGCGTTGGCTCGCAGCGCATAGGGTGCGCCTAGGAGGAAGACCAGGCTGAAGAGATACCACTGGGCCTCGAGGTAGGCGTTCGAAGAGAGCTCTAAGCCTAGGCGCCGCTCAACGGTCCTTGCGATGGCGTTGAAAGCACCGATAAGGACCATGGCCAGGGTCGCCCACCCCATAGCCCGGCCGATGCGCCGGTTTAAGGCATCGATGAGCCTGGAGAGAGAGAGGGCGGTCTTCATGGAGAGAGAGAAGAATAGCGACTAGGCACGGGCCGAGAGGCATCACAAATCATTCACCACGAGGCCGCTAGTGCGACCGCAAACTAGGCGTGTTTGGCGGCGAGGGTGTCGACGAGGTCCATCTTGGTGATGAGGCCGATCAAGGTGCCGCTGTCATCGACGACGAGGCCGATCTCGTTACGCGCGAAGATCGCTAAGAGGCAGCCAGCGTCTTGGTCGCGGTGGACGGTGTTGACGCTGCGGAACATGACCTCTGCGACGGCGCTTGAGAGCGTCGCGCAGCCTTCCACGAGGCGACCTAAGAGGTCGTGCTCTGTGACGATTCCAACGAGTCGCCCGTTGTCTAAGACGGGGAGCTGGCTGATGCCGTTGTCCTTCATGCGGCCGACGACGACCTCAAGGGTCTCCGCGCTCTGAGCTGTGAGGAGCTCCCGCTTCGGCATGCGAAGGAGGAGACTGCCGAGGTCGGTAGATTCCCAGCCGGCTTCGGCGAAGCCGTTCTCTTTCATCCAAGCTTCGTCGAGGAACTTGGTCATGTAGTTACGCACCGAGTCAGGGAGGATCGTGACGATGCGCTTGTCGGGGCCTTCGCGTTTGGCGATCTCCTTGGCCGCCCAAACGGCAGACCCGGAGCTTCCGCCGACCAGCAAGCCCTCTTGGCGGATGAGGCGGCGTGACATGCGGAAGGACGGTCCGTCCTCGCTCTTGATCCACTCATCGACGAGGCCTCGCTCGAGCACGTCGGGGATGAAGTCATAGCCGATGCCTTCGACCTTGTAGGAGCCGATCTCGGCGGGGCCCGCGAGGATGGAACCGAGAGGGTCGACACCGATGATCTTGACGTTCGGGACCTCAGCCTTGAGCGCGCGCGCGACCCCAGTGAGCGTTCCCCCAGTGCCTGCGGTCATCACCATGTAGTCGAGCTGGCCGTCCGTCTGCTCGAGGATCTCTCGCGCGGTTCCGTCCGTGTGCGCGTCCGGGTTGTCAGGGTTTGAGTACTGATCGAGGATGTGCGCGTTCGGGATGATCTCTTTGAGCTGCTTCGCGACGCCGATGTGGCTCTCGGGGGCATCCCACGCAGCCTCGGTGGGCGTGCGGACGATCTCAGCGCCGAGGGCTTCGAGCACGACCTGCTTCTCGCGACTCATCTTCTCGGGCATCGTGATCACCATTCGGTAACCGTTGACAGCCGCAGCCATCGCCATGCCGATGCCTGTGTTGCCGCTGGTCGGCTCGATCAAGGTGTCGCCAGGAGAGATGCGCCCAGACTTCGCAGCTTCGAGCACCATGCGCTTGCCGATGCGATCTTTCACCGAGCCGCCAGGGTTCAGGTATTCACACTTAACGAGGAGCTCACAGCCGGTGTCGCGGCCGATCTTGTTGAGGCGGACCATCGGCGTGGAGCCGACAGCGTCGAGGATGGAGTCTAGGATCTTGGCCACGGGAAGTGCTCTGAAGGGGTCGTCGGTGTCTAAGTGAAGGGTTCGAATTCTAGTCGGGCAGGAGTCGTTTTCGAATCTCTCTGCCGAAGAACTAGCGTGCTTGCGCTCAGTTGGGACAATCCAGCCGCGTTGGCGGGGTGTTTGGAGAGAGAAGGGGCTTAGATTTTTGGGGGATCGGGTCGCTGCAAGCTCAGGCCCAGGGGCCCGTGATCGATGACGCTGAGCTCTTCTAGGCGCGCTCTGCTCCCACCACCGAGATCGACTCGCTTGCCGGTCGTGAGATCATAAACCCACCCATGCCAGGGGCAGACGAGGCGTTTACCAGAGCAGCTACCTTCAAAGAGGGGCCCCTCCATGTGGGGACAGAAGGCTTGGACGCAGACAACCTCGTCTTCTACGAGGTGCAGCGCAAACTTGCCCCAAGGGGTCTCGATCGGGGTGGCGCGCTCGGCCTCAAGGGATGTGCGCAGGATCCCGGTCGCGTGCTCTTCGATGCCTCCCATGATTCATATTGTAGCGAACAGCGACAGCGAAGAGACTTGAGAGATGGTCTGGGAGTTCCAAGCTCATGCCTGGCTACAATCCTCACGTGGCACAAGAGACCCTCGTTTATAAGGTGCGACCCGAGCATGCAGCCCTGATCGAAGGCCGCATTGATCCCGGGCGCTTTGAATTTCGCAGCACCCCTTATGCCCGCTTCAGCGCGAAAGGGGACGGTGTGGTAGTGACCCTCTACACCTCAGGCAAGCTGGTTGTGCAGGGGGCTGACCCAGCAGTCTTTGTTGAGCGCTATGCGCCAGAGGCCTCTGCGGTCAAAGGGAAGACTAAGGCAAAGAAGAGCGCTTCCAAGCCCCGAGTCATCGCGCCAGAGACCGTCACTGTCGGCAGCGACGAGTGTGGCAAAGGAGACTTCTTGGGTCCGCTGGTTGTCTGCGCGGCACGCATGACACCCGAGGAGGCGCTCGGTTTGGCGGAGGCGGGGGTCATGGATTCGAAGGCGCTAGATGACAAGAAGGCCTTGGTTTTAGGTGCCTACTTGCGAGAGCGCCTGGAGTTCCGCGTCGTCCGCTTGGATCCAGCGGAGTACAACCCGCGGTGGAAAGCCTCTGGAAATTTGAATGAGCTGCTCGGCGACCTGCACGCCGAAGCGATCAAGGGGCTCGTTCAAAAAGGAGATCACGTCATCATCGACCGCTTCGCAAAAGAAGAGCTGATGGAGAGACGCCTTGAAGGCCTAGAGATCTCTCTTGAGCAGAAACCTCGGGCCGAAGAAGAGCTCTGTGTCGCAGCGGCGAGCATCATCGCGCGTGAGGAGTTTTTACTCGCGATGGATGAGCTCTCGAGCCAGTGGGGAATGAAGATGCGAAAAGGTGCCGGCGCACCGGTTGATGCCGCAGCGCGCGAATTTGTGCGCAGCTTTGGCATGGATCGCCTTGGGGAGATCGCGAAGGTGCACTTCAAAAACGCCAAGCGCATCGGCGGGCACTAGAGATGAAGTTTGAGCAGCTCTCGGGGGCAGGAAACCACTTCCTCCTCTTTGACGCTCGCCCTGATTCAGCTCATGCGGAGCCCACTTCTGGTCGCTGGAGCCCAGACGGTGCAGCGGCGAGGGAGTGGTGTGCAGCCGCCGCAAAAGAGGGTGCTTTGGCGCCCGATGGAGTGCTCGTTCTCATGGAGAGCGAGGTGGCCATGGCGCGGCTCGTGATTTGGAATTCTGATGGTTCACTCGCTGCAGCTTGCGGCAACGGCTTGAGGTGCGTGGGGTGGCTTCTCTTGAGAGAGAGCGGCCAAAGAGAGGTGCTGATAGAGACGCATACGGGCACTCGCTGGGTTCGAGGGGAGACGTCAGAGCGGGGTGCTGAGCGGCTCGAGGCCGAGCTGGGCCCGGTCACAGTGGAAGCGCTAGACGACTCGCTGGCTCTTCTTGAGGGCGAACGAGAGGCCTGGAAAGGCGACGTCGGCAACCCTCATTGCGTCTTCCTTGTTGACACCGTGAATTCAAAGTTATTTGCGTCTCGTGGGCTGGAACTGCAGGTGGATCCATCCTTTCCGGGGGGCGTCAATGTCGGCTATTTGGCAGAGGAGTCAGGCGAGTGGAAGCTCCGCGTCTATGAGCGGGGCGCCGGAGAGACCGGGGCTTGTGGAACCGGGGCTGCGGCCGCCGCAGCGGTCCTTCGCGCGGCCTTTGGGCTCCCTCTTCCCCTGAGCTTGGCGTTGCCAGCTGGTCGTTTGACCGTGACAGAGACGGCCGAAGGCGGGCTCAGCGTGAGTGGCGGAGTTGAGCATCGGGGCACCCTGGTCGTCGGCGCGCTGAGCTCCGAGAGCAGAGACATATAATATAGGGGCGGCTGGAGTGGTAAGCCCCGCTCGCAGGGGTGATAATGGGTGGCTCGGAGGGGAACACGGGCCATAGAGCAGAGCCGTCTTGGCTTGCTCACTTCCACCCTCTTCCGGAGTCGTTAGCCCGATGACATCACGCGTCTCTTACACCTTCTCAGCCGGCCAAGCTGACCCCATGACAAGCGTCGATGGGATGAGTTCTGTCTCAACAAGCTTGGCAGAGCACCTCGCTGAGTGCGTGAACGACACCGGGACATCAGCGGCAGAGTTGTCACGCCAGACAGCCAGCAAGGCGCAGGAGTGGTTCTTTGACCGTCCCTTGACGTGGGAACCAAAAGAGGCGGCGCCCATGCTCGAGGAGGCTCTCAGCGCCCTAGAGAGCAAGCATGGATGGCGAGGAGTGATGGCGACATGGATCGATCGGGTTCGCGCGACCTTCCACTTCGCCTGCGAGAACAGAGATCAAGGGTCATTGCGAAGTCTCCTCATCGAAGAGATGGGTGCTTGGATGAACACGGGCGATGACGAGAACCCGCAGGCGCTTGAGCGTGGTCTTCGCAGCGATGGGCCGAGGACGACCCAGGCGCGTGCAGTCGCGCCACACGCAACGAAGCCGATGGGAGTCGGCGAGACGATCCTCGTGCTCGGCTGGACCCCAGAGCTCGTCGAGTGCTGCCGCGCTGCTCACCGGGCGGGGCTCAAACCAGAACTCCTCATCCCTGTTGGACATCCCGAACTCATAGGCCGCGGCATGGCTAGAGACGCTGCTCGTTTCGGTCTCCGCGCTCGTCTCGTTCTCGACGCCGCTCTTTGGGAGGCCGCTCGCGCCGCCGACCGTGTCTGGGTTGGGACCGAGTCCATCGGCGTCGAACATGTCGTCACGCCCGCCGGTGTTATTGGGATCGCAGAGCTCTGCGAGAACGAAGAGATCCCCCTAGAGCTCATCTCGACGACAGATTCAATTCACCCATCTGCCCTTGGAGTCGCTGCACCGGCCGGCGACCCAGACCGCATTTGGGGTGAGCGACCGGCAGGGGTCGCTGTAGAGACATCATTTACTGAGAGCGTCCCGACAAGGGCCTTTCATCGTTGGTATTGCGAGCACGGCAGCGTCGGATTTAACTCCGAAGCTTGGGCTCCAAAGGTGGGGCGGCCAGCACTTTGTGCAGCCCCTGAAGTGACAGAGAACAAGCCCGCAGAATTGACGGCGGCGAGGACTAAGGCAGAACGAGCATGACTGAGAAATCAAAAGAGACCACTGGGGAGCGCATCTCTCCGCGTTCGATCGAGCGCGAGATGAAAGAGTCATATCTGACTTATGCGCTGAGCGTCATCCATAGCCGGGCCCTTCCGGATGTTAGGGATGGCCTGAAGCCTTCGCAGCGCCGGATCTTGGTGGCAATGAACGACCTGAACCTCGGACCGCGCGCGAAGTACAGGAAGTGCGCCAAGGTCGCGGGCGATACATCAGGCAACTACCACCCTCACGGCGAAGCTGTGATCTATCCCACCTTGGTCCGAATGGCGCAGGATTTCTCTCTGCGCTACCCGCTCATCGACGGGCAGGGAAACTTCGGATCCATCGACGGCGACCCGCCCGCGGCGATGCGATACACAGAATCTCGGATGGCCGGAATCGCCACAGAGTTGATGGCAGACCTCGACCGGGACACGGTCGAGTATGAGCCGAACTATGACGAGAGTCGCACCCAACCGACGGTGCTGCCTTCGCGCTTCCCAAACCTCTTGTGCAATGGCTCGGATGGGATCGCAGTCGGCATGGCGACGAGCCTGCCTCCGCACAACCTTCGCGAGGTCGCGACAGCGCTGCACGCCATCCTCGAGAACCCTGCGATTGAGCTCTCAGAGTTGATCCGCATGGTCCCCGGTCCTGATTTCCCGACAGGCGGAATCATCATGGGCCGATCAGGGATTGGACAGGCATATTCAACTGGACGCGGCCGCCTCAAGCTGCGCGCGCGCCATCACGTGGAAGAGAAGGGTTCAAGGGACTGGATCATCTTTACGGAGATCCCCTACCAGGTCCGTAAGACCGCGATCATTGAGAAGATCGTCGACGTCGTTCGCGACGGTCGCATCACAGGCATCTCAGATGTTCGCGATGAGTCGGACAGAGAGGGCATGCGCCTCGTCATCGAGTTGAAGAAGAATGAAGACCCGCAGGTCGTCCTCAATCAACTCTTTCAGTACACACCGCTGCAGACAACGGTCAGCATCATCAACCTCGCGATTGACGCAGGTCAGCCGCGTACCTTCACACTGAAGGGACTCCTAGAGAGCTACCTCGTTCACCGACGCGAAGTCATCAGGCGCAGAACCGCCTATCTGTTGCGTAAGGCAGAAGACCGCAAACACATTGTTGACGGGCTGCGGATCGCGGTCGGCAACATCGACGAGATCGTGGCTATCGTCCGCTCGAGCGGCGACAGAGATGAGGCTAAAGCCAAGCTGGTTGAGCGCTTCAGTCTCTCAAGCAGACAGGCGCAAGCGATCGTGGACATGCGTCTCGGCAGCTTGACGGGCCTAGAGATCGAGAAACTAGATGCAGAGCACGCCGCCTTAGTCGCAGAGATCTTAGACCTCGAAGACATCCTCTCCAAAGAGGAGCGCGTGTCAGCAATTATCAGGGTCGACCTTGATGAGATGGTCACAAAGTTCGGCGACGACAGGCGAACAGAGATCTCAAGTGAGGAGATCGACGGGAGCTTCGATATCGAAGAGTTGATCGCTGAAGAGCTGATGGTCGTCACCGTCAGTCGTGACGGTTGGATCAAGCGAGTTCCGATCGACACCTATCGCGCTCAAGGGCGCGGCGGTCGGGGAGTCAAAGGCTCGGAGGCAAAAGAAGGCGACGTGCTGTCGACGATCTTTGCCGCTGGTACTCACGACTACCTCCTGTGCTTCTCTAACAAGGGGAAGGCTTATTGGGTCAAGGTCTACCAACTCCCGGAAGCTGGCAGGACGGCGAAGGGGCGGCCGCTCGCGAACCTCATCAACCTTGAAGAGGGCGAAGAGGTCTCAAAGGTCTTACGCGTGACGAGCTTCAGTGGAGAAGAGTCGATCCTGTTTGCGACCCGACGAGGCGTCGTGAAGAAGACGGCGCTCGACGCTTATTCGAGGCCCCGATCGAATGGAATCAGGGCGATCAATCTCGAAGAGGGCGACGAGGTGGTGAGCGTTGGACTCACACGGCCCGGGGACACGATCGTGATGTGTAGCGCGAACGGAAAGGCTGCGCACTTCGATGAGAAGACAGTAAGGAAGATGGGCAGGACCTCGAGAGGCGTCCGTGGCATCAAGCTGGTTGGCGACGACACCGTCGTCGCGATGGCCGTCGCAGATCCGGAGGCTTATCTCTTGGTCGCTTGCGAGAAGGGTCACGGCAAACGCACCAAGCTCTCGGACTACCCGGTGAAGGGGCGCGGAAACCAAGGGGTGATCAGCATCCAGACCAAGGGCAGAAACGGCCCGGTCGTCTCGAGCGTTCTTTGCCGCGACGGCGATGACGCGCTCTATATCTCAGAGAAGGGAATGTTAGTGCGCACCCCGGTCAGCGGCGTGAGCGCAATGGGCCGCAACACGCAGGGTGTGAAGCTGGTGAATCTGAAAGCAGACGACCGGCTCGTCGGCCTTGAGATCGTCTCAGAGAGCGATCTCGAGCAGTACGCTGCGCGCGCTGTTGACGAGGAAGGAGCCGGAGCTGCGAATGAGGCGGCCCCAGAGACAGGAGAGGCTCCCGCAGCGGATCCGCCGACAGAGAGCTCAGAAGAGAGCGGCGAGGAGGAAGCCTGATGGGGATCATTCAGCAGCTAGAGGGCGACTTGAAGGTGGCGATGGTCGCTAGAGAGACTCAAAAGCGTGACACCCTCCGGCTCGTCCTCGCGGACATGAAGAACAAGCGCATCGAGCTTGGCCGAGAGCTGGAGGAGACGGAAGCTGTGGATGTTCTGGCGAAGGCCAAGAAGAGTCGACTGGACAGCCTCTCGCAGTACACCGAGGCGGGCCGTGAAGACCTCGCAGCGATTGAGAGCGCCGAGATCGCTGTTATAGCCGTCTACCTGCCAGAGGAGATGAGCGAAGAAGAGCTACGAGCGATCGTCACAGCGGTCGTCGCCGAGGTGGGCGCGAGCTCACCAAAAGAGATGGGTGCAGTGATGGGCGCTTTGATGCCCAAAGTGAAGGGACGTGCAGATGGCAAGGCCGTCCAACGCATCGTGATGGAGCTTTTGAGCTGAGTCTGCCCGATCAAACGTCTTCAGGTGGCGCCAAGCTGGGCGTAGACGTTGTCTCTAGACACAAAAACATCGGCGCCCGCACGTTCTTCGTCGCAGGGCTGACCCTCCTCTCAAGGCTCGTCGGCCTCGCACGCGAGGTCATCTCGGCGAGCCTCTTTGGTCACAACTCGGGAATCTACGACGCCTTCATCACGGCTTGGCGAATACCCAACCTCTTCCGAAAGCTGCTTGGAGAGGGAGCGCTCTCTGTGGCGCTACAAGAGGGGATTACAAAGGCTGACAACGAGGATGGTTTAGCCGCCGGCGCCGAGCTCTTTCAGGCGACAGCGCGCTTCATCTTCGCGGTCTTATTGGTGCTCTGTGGGGCATGCATGGTCATCGCATGGTGTCTTCCAGACACCATGCCCTTCACGGGGGCTGAGTGGCTGGGAAGCGACCCTGGGGCGATCCGGGAGTTAGTCGTCAGGCTCATGCCCTATGTGGTCCTCGTGTGCATGACGGCTTTGGCCTGTGGGGCCCTAAATGTCCGCGGGCGATTCGCGACATCGAGCTGGAGTCCGATCCTGTTCAACGTCGGCTGGGTGGCGGCGCTAGTGGTTGTGGGCATGACTTGGGGTTGGGAGATCGAGGGTGAGCGCCCACCAGAACAAGAAATGGCCATGGTTCGAGCCCTAGGCTGGGGGGTCCTCGGTGCGGGCTTCTTACAGTTCGCCATGCAGATTCCGGCTCTAAAGAGCAGCGGCTTCTTGCTAAAGAGCGACACAAATTCAGTCCGCAGAGGGCGAGTAAAGCGAGTTCTAAGGGATGCAATCCCCCTTGCCGTTGGGGCTGCTGTCTATCAGCTCAATGTCCTCATCGATGGCTGGATGGCCGAGGGAATGCTCCCGGATGGGGGCCCGACTCTCTATTACTACGCAAACAGGCTCCAACAGCTCCCCATGGCGCTGATCTCAATCTCAGCAGCCACGGCAGCCTTTCCAGTGCTTTTGGCTCAGGGGCAGCGTAGAGACCTCAAGGGGATGCGAGAGCTGCACGACAGGACTCAGAGAGGTGTTATCTACCTCCTGCTGCCGGCTGCGGTTGGACTCTTCACCCTCGCGGGCCCACATATCTCAGCGCTGCTTGCTCACGGAGAGTTTGGCTCAGAGGGGGTCGTCAGGGCGACGCCGGCGCTTCAGTATTTGACGTTGGCTCTAATCCCAGCGGGCGCGGCGCTTATGGCAACTCGCGTCTACATCTCAGTCGGGGACAAGCGCACGCCGGTCGTCTACTCGATTGTCTCCCTAGCCCTAAATACGGGTCTAAACGTTCTCTTCCTAGGCGGCCTAGATATGGACATTGAGGGCCTGGCCCTGGGAACGGCGATCAGCAGCTGGGTTCATTTGTTTCTGCTCCTTCAAGGACACCGAAAGCTCGGCCTCCCAAAGGCTGTCCCGGGCACACCGAGCCTCATCGGCAAGATCCTAGTGGCATCCTTGATCATGGGCTTGGCAGCCCACTTTGTAGACGCAGCCTTGGTCGAAATGTGGGGAGAAATAGCAGCCCTGTGCGCGGCAATTCTTGTGGGAGCAGCGGCCTACTTCGCGCTCGCCGAGCTCCTCAAGATTCCGATACAGAGGGAGTTCCTCAAGCGGCTTCTCGGCCGCTTCAAGTCTTGAGTGTGAAAAACCTCAGTATCAAAGATGAAGTGGTACCTAAGTCTCGGACCCACAACATGTAGTGGTCGGAGGCCTCCCTTGAAGGTCGACTCCAGGCGAAATCCTGAGCAGGGGAGGAAGTTACCTGCCGCTAAAAGACATGTCATGGAAGGACATGACAATGGCCCCAAGAAGGGCTAAGTTGACTGCACACTAACGCGGAACGCAAAGGCGCCCGCGCCAAGATGACCACCATCAACGGCTCGCCTGCAAGGCGGGCCGAACTCGACTAGAGACCCTGACTTTCCCCGTCCCCATCAATTCAAGCAACCCCTCAGGGAGCAAAGAAGAAGTGAAATCGAACGCGACCACCCCCCAGGCCACAGAGGCCCTATCTATCTCCACAGATCCGCAGCACCAACTCAACTACGTTGACCCCCCTGAGAGTTGCGGAACTCCCGACCTGACCCAGAACGCAATCACGGTTCTTGAGCGCCGATATTTAAAGAAGGACCCTGAGACCGGAACGGTGATTGAAACGCCGAAGCAGCTCTTCTGGCGCGTCGCAAGTCACGTAGCAAAGGCCGAGCTCGCTTATGCGCCCGGCAACTACGAGCGCGCGATGGCCGTTGCTACAGAGTTCTACGACTTGATGGCAACGCGCATGTTCCTGCCGAACAGCCCCTGCCTCATGAACGCTGGCCGAGAGATGGGAATGCTCTCCGCATGCTTCGTGCTCCCGGTAGAGGATTCAATCGAAGGCATCTTCGAAGCGATCAAGGCGACAGCACTCATCCAAAAAGCTGGAGGCGGAACAGGTTTCAGCTTCAGCCGTTTGCGACCCAAGGGCGACATAGTCACATCCTCTGGTGGAACAACAGAGGGCCCGATGTCATTCATCGAGGTCTTCTCTAAGGCGACAGACGCGATTCAACAGGGCGCGTTCCGCCGCGGCGCAAACATGGGGATGATGCGCGTCGACCACCCGGACATTCACACCTTCATCACCTTCAAGGACGACCCCACCCGCCTGACGAACTACAACATCTCTGTTGCCGTCACGGACAAGTTCCTTGAGGACCTCAAGTCCGACCCGACCGCAATTCACCAGGTTCAAAACCCCCGCTCTGGCAAATGGAAGTCATTGGTCAAAGAGGGCACAGAAGGGGAGTGTTGGACGGTTGGAGAGCTCTGGGATGTGATCATCGAGCACGCCCACCGATCAGGTGAGCCCGGAGTGATCTTCATTGACCGGATCAATCAGCAGAACCCGATCAAGAACGTCGGAACGATTGAGGCTACGAACCCCTGCGGCGAGCAGCCCCTGCACGCCTGGGATTCATGCAACCTTGGATCAGTGAACCTCGGCAACTTGATTCACGGCGAAGGTGAGAACGCGACCTTCGATTGGCCTGCCTACAAGTCAATCATTCACGCGACCACTCGCTTCCTTGACAACGTGATCGAGGTCAACCGATACCCGTTGCCTCAAATTGACAACATGTCCAAGACGACCCGTCGTATCGGGCTCGGGGTCATGGGGTTCGCAGACGCGCTCTATAAAATGGGCATCGGCTACGACACGCCTGAGGGAACCAAGTTCGGCGAAGAGGTGATGGCAGTCCTAGACGACGAATCACACCTCGCCTCCGAGATGCTCGCAGAAGAGCGCGGCTGCTTCCCCGCATGGGAAGGCTCCGACTGGGAGACCAAGGGTCGCAAAATGCGGAACTCTTACACGACGACCGTCGCCCCCACAGGGACGATCTCGATCATCGCGAACTGCTCAGGCGGCATCGAGCCGATGTTCAGCCTCGCCTTCAACCGCCAGGTGATGAAGGACACAGAGGGCAAGCCGACGATCATGAAAGAGGTCAACTATGTCTTCGAGGAGCAAGCCAAGGCCTCGG
This sequence comes from Planctomycetota bacterium, assembly GCA_028823185.1. Taxonomy (GTDB): domain Bacteria; phylum Planctomycetota; class UBA1135; order UBA1135; genus JAKVCE01. The sequence goes on along the minus strand of JAPKBY010000009.1, from coordinate 3,729 downwards.
GCTGCTACACAGAAGAGATGATCGACGACATCATCGAGCAGGGATCTATCCAGCACATGGAGGGTATCTCTGACGAGATGAAGAGCGTCTTCGTCACGGCCCACGACATCACACCTTATTGGCACATGAAGATGCAGGCGGCCTTCCAGCGGCACTGCGACGCTTCGATCTCGAAGACGATCAACTTCCCCACTGACGCCACCCCGGCAGATGTTCGGGAGATCTACGAGATGGCTGTCGAAGAGGGCGTGAAGGGCGTCACGGTTTACCGTGACGGCTGCCGCGAGATGCAGCCCATGGCTCTGAAGGAGTCTGGCAAGAAGGACGCCGGCGCTGGGACAACCACAGACTCGGCGACTGAAATGGCGACTACGGCCACCTCTGCGGGAGCGAGCATGCTCTCTCCGGCAAAGCTTCCCGAGATGATGCCTTCTGTGCGAATTCGCCAGACGACACCCTTCGGGAACATGCACGTTCAGGTCTCCTATGATCCTGAGTCGGGCGCGCCGCGCGAGGTCTTCGCACAGCTCGGAAGAGCTGGGGACGTAGCCAACTCGGACCTTGAAGGCATCTGCCGAATGGTCTCGTTGTGGTTGCGCGCAAACGGAAGCCTTGAGATGGTCGTTAACCAGCTGAAGGGGATCGGTTCAAGCCTCTCTGTTCCCACGCGGGACGGACGAATCATGTCACTTCCGGACGGTCTCGCGTGTGCTCTTCAGAAGTACATGGACGCGAAGGCTAACTACACGACCGGCTCCCCTGTGGGGTCGTCGATGGCGCCGGCTTCCGGAACACCCCAGAGCACCTCAGGTGGTTCAACGGGGACTCCCGGCAATGTCGGTAGCTACAAGATTAAGTGCCCGACTTGCAGCGAGAAGCTCGCCTTCGAAGAGGGCTGTGTGAAGTGCTACGGCTGCGGTTACAGCCAGTGCTAAACGCCTGACCTTAGAGAGCAATAAAAAGAGATGGCCCGTGCTCTGTAGAGCGCGGGCCATCTCTTTGTATTAAGGCTGAGCGCGAAGACTCAGGAGCCGTTCAGCTCTTCTTGACCTTCCGACCGAAGAGGTCGACCTTGGCCTCATCATTGCGCATGCGAACGAAGCGGAACATGGGGCCATCCTTCACGCTCAACTCGACTTCGTTTTGACCAAAGAAGCTGACTTGGTAGCGGCGCTCTTTGCCAGGCGTCTCGATCTCTAGGTTGTATTCTTCGTCTGTGGCAGCGCCGATCATCGACTTAGCCATCAGGTCGCCGTTCGGGTCCATCCAGAGGCGCGAGGTGCCGGATTGAAAGTAGCCTTCGATCCACTCGTCTCCATCACGCAGATCCCAAGCGAGATGTATCTCCATCGAGAGGAAGCTCCCGCCAACGACCATGATGGCGTGCTCCGTTCTCAGGCTCTTCTCGAAGGCTGGGGTCTCTAGCTCTCGTAAGATCCATCCGCCTTGGAGCTGCTCTAAGACATCTCCGCTGTTGAGCAGCTTAGGAGCGCTGGGTTCTTGCGCCGTGATGGACGGGGCGAGGCTGATAGTGATAGAGGCGAGGCCGCAGAGCAGGAGAGCGCGCATGGTGGTTCGGGCGTGGGGCTGAAGCATTGTGTGTCAACTCTACTTATCGACCTAGGCGAGGGTCCTGAGGATCAGGACCTGTGCGTAAATGAGCCTGAATCCCTCTAGCGCAAGGATTTCCAAGGGCAGCGGCATAAATTGAGGCGCTCTGCCGATCTCATTCTCACTGAGACTGCTCTGCCTCCGTAGAGACAGCTTCATGAAGGAAGACGAAGTCTGTGAGTTAGGGTTATCTTGCTCCGACAGACAATGAAACAAACCGCCATGTCAAAACTCATTACAGCCACCCTTGTCCTGATAAGCCTGTGCGTATCAGGCTTCGCGCAAGACCCGGTACGAGCCAAGCTCTACACCAAGACAGTAGGGGAGACGGTGCATGCAGTCGTAGAGCTCAGAGTGGATCTGGGCTGGCATATCTACGATCCGGATCTCGGGAACCCGGATGCTATCGGCAAGCCCACATTGATCGAACTCAGCGGAGGCGGCCTCAGCTTTGGCGAGCTCGTCTTTCCAGAGCCAGAGCGTCATGAGCAGGTCGGGCTAGGAACATGGATCAATACGCACCACGGCAAGGTGCTCGCGAGGAGCTCGGCGCCGCTAGTAGAAGGTGCAGACCCGTTGGCGGTGAGAGCAGCGATTGACGGCTTGGTCTGCAAAGACGAGGTCGGAGGAATCTGCGTGCCCTTCAACTATGAGGCAACTGCCCGCGCAGGCAAAGCAGAGTATTTCGCTGAGGCTGAACTAGCATCGTCCGGGTCAAATCAAGCTCTCGATGTGGGGGAGGCTGAAGAAGCTAGCGCCGAGGTAAGCAGCGCAGCTACACAGCAAAACGAAGACGGTGAGGCCGAGGACGAAGCTCCACTAGGGACGTTCTTGTTTGAGGCTTTCTTCTGGGGGTTGATCACGCTCTTGATGCCCTGCACCTATCCGATGATTCCGATAACGATCAGCTTCTTCACCAAGCAAGCGCTCGCCCGTGATGGAAAAGTGCTCAGCCTCTCCCTCGCCTATGGCGCAGGGATCGTCTTGGTCTTCGTCGCCATCGGGGTGGTCGTCGGAGCTCCGATTCAGGAATTCGCGAACCATCCGGTGTTCAATCTGCTCATTGCAGCGATGTTCGTCTTCTTCGCCTTCACCTTGTTTGGTTGGTTTAACTTGCAGCCGCCAGCGTTCTTAATGCAAGCCGCAGGGAAGGCCAGCGCGACAGGCGGCCTTGTCGGAGTCTTCCTTATGGGGCTCACCCTTGTCGTCACCTCCTTCACATGCACGGCGCCCTTTGTTGGGACGCTGCTCGCCCGCGGCGGCGATCAAGGGATCGCGCGAGTCGTGATGGGGATGGGCGTCTTTGGGCTCACGATGGCGACGCCATTCGTCTTTCTGAGCTTGTTCCCGAGCAGGGCCCAGAAGATGCCCGGCGCTGGCGCATGGATGAACACGCTCAAGGTCTTCCTCGGCTTTATCGAGCTGGCAGCCGCGTTGAAGTTCCTGTCTACAGCAGACCTCGCATGGGAGTGGGGCTTCTTGTCGAAAGAGGTCTTCCTCATTCTCTGGGCAGGAATCTTCGCTGTCGCTGCGATGTATCTCTTCGGGAAGATCAACTTGAAAGGGGAGGAGTCAGGAAAGATCTCTCCCGGGCGCATGGTCGGCGGAACAGTGACCTTCATGTTTGCGCTCTACTGCGCTTTTCTCACGATGGGCTTTAGGATGGACCCGCTGCTTACAGCTTTCGCCCCGCCCTATTCCAGCGCCTTAGGGCAGACAGGTGAGGTAGGACATGACGAGGAGCCATGGTCCATGGTCGTGGATGACTGGGAGGGAGCGCTGGCGAGCGCGCGCTCTGAAGAGAAACTCCTACTCGTGAACTTCACGGGCTTTAACTGAAGCAACTGCCGCGTCATGGAGGGCAAAGTCCTCCCCACCCCAGCGGTCGCTGGGGTGCTCAGTGCGAACTATGTTGAAGCTCGACTCCACTGCGATCTCGGCGAACACGCTGAGGCCAACAAGATCATTCAAAAGCGCCTGACAGGGAGCATCGCGCTCCCGATCTACGCGATCGTTGACCCGAACACAGAGCAGGTCATCGCACTGAAAGAAGGCTTCTCTTTGAAAGATGACTTCGCAGAGTTTCTTCGCTCAGCTAAACCCGGCCAGTGAGCCGAG
>JAPKBY010000276.1 GCA_028823185.1 Planctomycetota bacterium | reverse complement strand
GTGGAAGACGCTGTCAGCGCGCTCACCTCGATCGGCTTCAGCGAAAGAGAAGCGCGACGAAACATCGACTCAGCCCTCCAAGAACTGAAGACTGATGACCTCGAGGCGCTAGTACGCGCGGCGATCGGCCGCTGACTCTCGCTACCCCCTTCCCCTGCGACACCTCACCGCGACCTGATCGACAACACCGATGACGCCCTCAACCCAACGGCTCGCCCCTAGCGAAACACGCATCCTCATCTGTGACGAGCTCTCGGAGATCGCTGTCGAGACCTTCCGCGCGAACGGCTTCTCTCCAGAGGTCTGCACAGGACTCTCAGAGGACGAGCTCGTGGCGACGATCCCTGGCGCACATGCCATGGTCGTGCGCTCTGCCACCAAGGTCACGCGTCGCGTGATCGAGGCTGCCGATGAGCTGCGTGTCATCGGCCGCGCAGGCGTGGGCATCGACAACGTCGACAGGCAAGCTGCCACAGAGAACGGCATCATCGTCATGAACACTCCCCTGGGGAACACTGTGACGACAGCGGAGCTCGCTATCTCGCTGATCTGCTCGCTCTCAAGACACATCCCCAAGGCAGACCGACGCACCCGCACCGGGAACTGGAAGAAGAAAGGGCTGATGGGGACCGAGCTCACCGGCAAGACCCTCGGCGTCATCGGACTTGGAAGGATCGGACAGGTAGCGGCCAAGCGTGCGCTCGGCCTCGAGATGAACGTCATCGCCCACGATCCATACCTCACCTCGAGAGGAGGTGAGTCTCCCGTCCAGTCTGTCGAACTCCTTGAGCTTGACGAACTGCTGACGCGCTCAGACTTCGTCACGCTGCATGTCCCCCTCCTCGATTCAACACGGAACCTCCTCTCTGAAGAGAAGCTGGCGCTGATGAAGCCTGGGGCCCGACTGATCAACGCAGCTCGTGGAGGGCTCGTGGACGAGGCCGCTCTCGCGACGGCGCTGGAAGAAGGCAGGCTCGCTGGCGCTGCCCTAGACGTCTTGGCAGAGGAGCCCCCGGCACCCGATCACCCTCTCGTCGGTCGCGAAGATGTGATCCTCACTCCTCACCTCGGAGCCTCTAGCCATGAGGCTCAAGAGAATGTCGCGCGCCAAGTCGCCGAACAGATCTCCACATTCTTCCTAGAGGGGGTCGCCAACAACGCCGTGAATGCGCCCGCTGTTTCCGCCGAGACGCTCCGCAAGATCGCCCCCTATGTGCTCTTGGCTGAGAAGCTCGGCGGCTTCTTGCGCCAGCGCTGTGAAGGCGCGGTCAGAAAGCTAGAGATCACTGTCTCCGGCGAGGCCAAAGACTCTGCGGAGTACCTCTCACTCGCTACGCTCGTTGGGCTCTTACGCTCAGCAGAGATGGGCGCTAACTACGTCAACGCCAACCTGCTCGCTGCTGAGCGAAACATCCGCGTCCTCAACGCTGTCGAAGAAGACGCCGGCGCCTACCAGAGCTTGATCAAAGTGCGCGCCTCCACACAAGGAGGCGAAGAGAGCCACGTCGTGACAGGGACCATCTTCGGCCGCTCACCTCGCTTGGTACGCATCGACGATCTACACCTAGACCTAGACCCCAGCGGGCACCTCCTGATGACGCGCCACCATGACCGCCCGGGCGTCATGGGGCAGCTCGGAACCATGATCGGTGAGTCAGGCCTAAACATCTCTCGCCTTGAGTTAGGGACCGCCAAGGGAGGAGAGGACGACATCGCGCTCGCCTTCTTCTCATTGGACGATGAGCCCTCTGATGGGCTCGTAAAGTCGATCCGTGCGCTCGCTCCGATCGAAGAAGTCCGCACCATCAACCTCTAACTCGCTGACAGCTGTGATCCCTGATAAGGCGCCGCCCTTCGGAACGATCGTCTTCGACTGCGATTCGACCCTCTCTGCGATCGAGGGGATCGATGAGCTAGCGAGCGAAAAGGCTGAAGCTGTCGCAGAGCTAACGAACCTAGCCATGAGCGGCCTCGTGCCTCTCGACGAAGTCTACGGCAAGCGCCTAGAGATGATTCAACCCGACCGCGCCGCCTTGGAGCGCGTCGCCGCCCGCTACACGGAAGAGCTCATTCCTGGCATCAGGGAAGTCTTCCGAGTCTTGCGAGCCGCGAAGAAGCGCGTCGCGATCGTCTCTGGCGGTCTCCTTCCAGCTGTCATCGCAGTCGCTGAAGAGCTCGGAGTAGACGCAAAGGATGTCTACGCAGTCGGGATCTCTTTTGATGAGAGCGGACGCTACTCGGGCTTTGAGGCTGACTCTCCGCTCGCCCGCTCTGGTGGCAAGCTCGATGTCCTACAGGAGATCGCAGCCCAGCCAGGGGCAGGCCCAGTGGCACTCGTCGGAGACGGCATCACTGACCTTGAGGCGCTCCCCGCGATCGCACGCTTCCTCGCTTGGGGAGGAGTGGTCCATCGCGACGAAGTGCACGAGCGCTCCGCCTGCTCCTGTGATGGACCCGACGCCCGAGAGATGCTCCGTTATCTCCTCTCAGAATCGGAGCTGGCGCATTACGCTGCTGCCGAACCAAAAACCTGAACCATCACTCCTCTCCGAACATGCTCTGGATCCCCGGCCCCACAGAAGTCCGCCCCGAAGTCTTAGCCGAGCTCGCTCGCCCCCCTATCGGTCACCGCAGCCCAGCGATGGCCGAGCTCCACGAGCGCATCGACCCCCCGCTAGCCAACGCCTTCGGCCTCCAAGCAGGCTCCGGCTCTAAGGTCGCGGTCCACTCTACGAGCGGCACTGGAATGATGGAGGCCTCCTTGCGTGGCGCAGGCCCAAGAATCCTATGTGTGGTGAACGGCGCCTTCAGCCGCCGCTTCGCCCAAGTCGCAGAGAGCCTTGGCAAAGAAGTGCACGTACTCGAGGTCGCTTGGGGAATGGGCGTCATCCCGGAAGACCTCGCCGCCACCTTGAGCGCTGATGGTCCCTTTGACGCCGTGACCCTCGTCGCGAATGAGACCTCGACCGGGGCGCGCACCCCGCTCGACTCCATAAAGGCCGTCATCGCAGAGCACGAAGAGACACATCTCCTAGTAGATGTCGTCAGCTATATCGCAGGGATGCCGATCGACTTTGACAGCAATGGAATCGACTTCGCTTTCGCTGGCGTCCAAAAAGCGCTCGCACTACCTCCCGGCATAGCCGTCTTCTGCGCCTCAGAGCGCTATCAGGCTCGCGCACGCACGATCTCAGACAGAGGCTTCTTCCTAGACCCCGTCCGGACCTTAGAAGGACACATCAAGAGGAAGACGCCAGCGACGCCTGCCATCCCACACTACAACGCCCTCGCCAGACAGCTCGAAGACATCGACGCTGGAACCACCCTCCCGGAAGGTGAACGTGACAAGTCAGGCCCCATGGCTTGGCAGGCTCGCTTCGAGAAGCATGATCGCATGAAGGAGCGCACGCTCTCTTGGGCTGCTGGTCATGGGCTAGAGTCTTTCACCGGTGATGGATTCAGATCTTCCACCGTCTCATGCATCTCAGCAGGAGATCTAGACGTCGGCGGCTTGGTCAAAGGGCTCAAGCTGCTCGGCTTTGAGATCTCCAATGGCTACGGCGACCTCAAGGGGCGCACCTTCCGAATCGG